>NZ_VRVD01000255.1:0-6552 GCF_008040015.1 Methylobacterium sp. WL18
GCGCATCGGCCGGGCCCGGCCCGCCATGGCGCCGAGCCGCGGCACGGCCGCCAGCAGGGCCCGGGTGTAGGGATCCTCGGGCGCGGAAAAGATCCGTGCGGTGGGGCCGGCCTCCACGGCGCGGCCGCGATACATCACCACCGTGCGGTCGGCGATCTCGGCGACCACGCCCATGTCGTGGGTGATGAACAGGACCGACATGCCCTCCTCGTCCTGGAGGCTCTTGATCAGGTCGAGGATCTGGGCCTGGATCGTCACGTCGAGCGCCGTGGTCGGCTCGTCGGCGATCAGGAGTTTGGGCCGGCAGGCCAGCGCCATGGCGATCATCACCCGCTGGCGCATGCCGCCGGAGAACAGGTGCGGGTATTGATGGATCCGCGACCGGGCGCCCGGGATCCGTACCTTGTCGAGCAGCCGGACCACCTCGGCCTCGGCGGCGGCCCGCGACAGGCCCCGGTGCCGGATCAGCGCCTCGGCGATCTGGAAGCCGACGGTCAGGACCGGGTTCAGGGAGGTCATCGGCTCCTGGAAGATCATGGCGATGGCGTCGCCCCGGACCTGGCGCATCTCGGCCTCGGAGGCGGTGAGCAGCTCCCGGCCCTCGAACCGCACGCTGCCGCCGACGCGGCTGGCGTCCCGGGCGAGCAGCCGCATGATCGACATCGCGGTGACGCTCTTGCCGGAGCCGGATTCGCCCACCAGCGCCACGGTCTCCCGCGGGCCGATATCGAACGCAACGCCGTGCACCACCTCGCGCCAGCGCCCGTCGGAGCGGAAGGCGGCGGTGAGGTCGCGCACCGAGAGGATCGGGTCCGTCACGGGCATTTTTCCTCACCCATCCGCGTTTCAAGCTGCGCCGCGCGTCCCACCCGCACCCTTATCCCATGCGGATGCCAGCACCGTTGCGGGCTGGGACGGGCGGGAGACGACCCGCGCATCTCCCTTCCCCCTCTGCGGGCTACGACGTTCAGACATCGGCACTCATAGGGCGCGACGAACCCCCTCTCCCGCACGGGAGAGGGGACCTGCGCCTGATCCTGCAACCGTTTTGCCCAGCCCGATCTGTGAATCCGGCAGCCTCTGCGGGGGAGGGTGGCCCCCGAAGGGAGGCCGGCCGGTACGAAGTCGCGCAAGAGGGAAGCGACGGGGCAGAACAGGGCTTGGCCCGTCTTGCCAGTCGCGCACTTTGCTGAACCCGGGCTCCCCTCTCCCGACCCCTGCTGACGCAGGGGCCACCCTCCCCCGCAGAGGGGGGAGGGAAGGCGCACGGCGATCTGGCCGCTCTCGAAGCTGCGCCGCCCCACCTCAAAAAACCCGGCGCGGGTCGAGGGCGTCGCGCAGGCCGTCGCCGATGAAGTTGATCGACAGGACCGTCAAAAAGATCGCGCCGCCGGGGAACAGCGCCCAGTGCGGGGCGACGTCGAGATGGTCCTTGGCGTCGAACAGCAGCCGGCCCCAGGTCGGGATGTCCGGGGGGAAGCCCAGCCCCAGGAACGAGAGGGTCGATTCCGCGATGATCGCCGCCGAGACCTCGATGGAGGCGGCCACGATCACCGGCCCGAGCGCGTTCGGCAGGATGTGGCGGCGCACGAGGTGCCCGGTGGTGGCGCCCTGCGAGCGGGCCGCCTCGACGAACTCCTTCTCGCGGAGCGTCAGGAACTGCGCCCGCACCAGCCGGGCGACCGGCATCCAGCGCAGGCCGCCGATCACCGCGACGATCATGAAGAAGACGCCGCCCTGGACCCCGAACACGGCCTTCAGGCTGTCGCGGAACAGGTAGATCACCAGGAGCAGCAGGGGCAGTTGCGGCAGCGACAGGAACAGGTCGGTGAGCCACATCAGGGCCGGGTCGAGCAGGCGGCGCGACATGCCGGCCAGCGCCCCGACCACGACCCCGATCAGGCTCGCCACCGCCATGGCGGCGAAGCCCACCGCGAGCGAGATCCGGCCGCCGTAGATCATCCGGGCGAGCAGGTCCTGGCCGAGGTCGTCGGTGCCGAACGGGTGCGCCCAGGACGGCCCCTGGAGCTGGGCCGAGAAGTCGATGTCGTCGATGGCCAGCGGCCAGATCAGGCCGCCGAACAGCACGCCGCCGACCAGCACCGCCAGCACGGCGACGCTGGCCAGCGCCAGCCGGTGCCGGCGGAAGCGCCGCCAGGTCTCCCGCCCGGGCGAGGCCGGGGCGCGGGCGAGGGGTGGCGCCTCAACGGAGGGCGATGCGAGGGTCGAGCCAGCCATAGAGCAGGTCCGCGACGAGGTTGAACAGGACGACGAGGCCGGCGAACACGAAGGTCACGGCCATCACCACCGGGGTGTCGTTGGCCAGCATCGCGTCGATCAGCAGGGAGCCGATGCCGGGGATCCGGAAGATCTGCTCGGTGACGATGGCGCCGCCGAACACCGCCGGGATCTGGAGGGCGACGAGCGTCACCACCGGGATCAGCGCGTTGCGGGCGATGTGCCGGCGGGTCACCGTGCCCTCGGTCAGCCCCTTGGCCCGGGCCGTGGTGACGTAGTCGAGGCGGGCGACGTCCAGCGCCGAGGCGCGCACGTACCGGGTGTAGGAGGCGGCCTGGAAGAAGCCCAGCACCGCCACCGGCATGATCGCCTGCCGCACGCTCTCCCAGGCCCAGGCCAGCCCGGTGCCGGGCAGGTCGGCCTGGTAGACGAAGGGCAGCCAGCCGAGCTTGATCGAGAACAGCAGGATGAACAGCAGGCCGGTGAAGAAGGTCGGCAGCGAGAAGCCCACGAAGGCCAGGGTGTTGGCGACCTGGTCGGCCAGCGAGTAGGGCCGGCGGGCGGCGTAGAGGCCGACCGGGACCGCCACCAGCAGGGCCAGGACCTGCGAGGACCCGACCACGAACAGGGTGGTCGGCAGCCGCTGCAGGATCAGCGTGTCGACGTTCACCCGGCTGGCGAAGGAGAAGCCCCAGTCGCCGTGCAGCATCGCCCAGAGCCAGCGCAGGTAGCGGGTGAAGATCGGGTCATCGAGCCCGAACTTGAGCCGCAGGGCCGCGCGCACCTCCGGGGGCACGTTCGGGTTGGCGGCGAGTTCGCCGAACGGGTCGCCCGGCGCGAGCGCCAGGACGACGAACAGGATCAGGCTGATCCCGAGCAGGCTCGGGATCGCGATCAAGAGCCTGCGCAGGATGTAGGCGCCCATTGGTGTGCCTCGACTCTCGGCGCGCGTCTCCCGCTCAGGCCTCCCGGCTCCATTCGGGCAGGAACGCCAGGTCGTTGTCCCAGCCGCTGCGCGGCGCCACCAGCTTGGCGGCGGCCCCCGAGACCTCGGCCCGGTGGATGAGCGGCAGGATGTTCTCCGAGACCGCGAGGTCGTTGGCCTTGATCAACAGGGCGGCGCGCTTGACCGGATCGAGCTCGGCCTGGGCGGCCTTGTAGGCCGCGTCGTAATCCGCGTTGCGCCAGCGCGCGATGTTGCGGCCCTGCCACTTGTTCTCCTTGGTGGCGGCCTCCCACGAGACGTACTGGAGCAGCCAGGTCGAGGGGTCGGCCTGGGTCATGCTGATCGCGTACATCTCCATGTCCGCGTAGAAATGCGGGAACGTGTCCGGGTTGGCGGTGTCGGAGGAGAAGAACACCGAGCCGGTGACCGATTTCAGCTCGATCTCGATGCCGGCCTTGGCCGCCGCCTGCTTGATGATCGCCTGGGTCTTCTGGCGCGGGGCGTTGATCGAGGTCTGGAACAGCAGCTTCAGGCGCTTGCCGTCCTTGGCCCGCACGCCGTCCGAGCCCTTCGCCCAGCCGGCCTCGTCGAGGAGCGCGTTGGCCTTGGCCGGATCGAACGCGAAGCTGGTGTTCTTCGAGACGAAGCGCTCCGGGCCGTTGACCGAGTTGGCCGTGGCCCGGCCGGTGCGGCCGTAGATGTAGTCCTGGATCGACTTGCGATCGACCAGGAGGTTCATCGCGTGGCAGACCTTCGGGTCGGAGAAGGCGGGGTGCTTGGTCTTGAGCGAGGAGCGCTCGCCGTCGACCTCGACGTTCGGGTCGGTGGTGTTGAGCAGCAGGAACTCGAGCTTGCCGCCGTAGACGACGTCGACCCGGCCCTTGCCGCCGGTCTCCAGGCGCTTGAGCACCTCGTCCTCGACGAGCAGGTTCCAGGCGTAGTCGTACTCGCCGGTCTGGAGCACCGCGCGCGCCGCCGAGACCGCGTCGCCGCCGCCCTTCATCTCGATCGTGTCGAAATAGGGCCGGTTGGGCAGGTGGTAGTTCGGGTTGCGCTCGCCGCGGACGATGTCGCCGGGCCGGAACTCGAGGAACCGGTACGGGCCGGTGCCCACGGGGGCGAGGTTCTGCGGCGCGTCCCGGGACTTGGCGCCGGCATAGGCGGCGAACAGGTGCTTCGGGATCACCATGCCGACGGTGCCCACGAAGGCATCGCTCCAGTACGGCGTCGGCTTGTCGAACAGGATCCGGATGCTGAGGTCGTCGACCTTCTCGACGGTGCAATCCTTGTAGGAGCCGATCGTCACCGCCGCGGTGGCGGGGTCGCGGGCATAGGCCCAGGTGAACACGAGGTCGTCGGCGGTGAGCGGCTTGCCGTCGTGCCAGGTGACGCCCGGCTTGATCTTCCAGACCACCGAGCGGCCGTCCGCGGCCAGCCCGCCATTCTCCTTGGACGGGATCTCGGCGGCCAGCACCGGCACGAGGTTGCCGTCCGCGTCCCAGGCCGCCAGCGGCTCGTAGAAGATCCGCGAGGCCTCCTGGTCCTTGGTGCCGATGGCGAAATGCGGGTTGATCAGGGTCGGCGCCTGCCACCAGAGCAGGCGCAGCGCACCGCCGCCGCCGGCCTTGGCCGGCTTGTAGCCGGCGCGGATGTCGGCGGCCATCGCCACCCCGTTCCCGGCCAGCATCAGCCCGGCCATCGGCGCGGAGAGGCCGACCGCCAGCATCCGCTGCACGAAGCCGCGCCGTGACAGGTCCCCGGACTTCACCCGCCCGATGAGCCCGCGCAGATCCCGCTCGTCCATGCATCGATCCCTGATTGTCGCCGCGACCCGCACAGCATCCTTCTGGGTGCGGCTTTGGCAAGGCCCTTGGCAAGGGGCGCGCCAGTTACGCTTGGGGCGAAACGTCGTCGCCGGGGCTCGGCAGCCTGGCCCCGGGCCTGCATGACGGGTCGGACACGCAGGGCGCCGCACCCGCTATGGGTGCGCATCGACGCGAGACACGCTCGGAGACGACCCGATGGACAACCGCAACACCGTGTGGCGCCACGTGGACACGCAGAAGGCGCGGCTGATCGCCCTGTCCGAGCGCGTCTGGGGCATGCCGGAGGTCTGCTACACGGAGGAGCGCTCCTGCGCCGAGCACGCGGCGGAGCTGCGCCACCAGGGTTTTCGCGTCACCGAGCAGGTCGCGGGCATCCCCACGGCGGTGATGGGCGAGGCCGGAGAGGGCGGTCCGGTCATCGCCTTCCTGGGCGAGTACGACGCGCTGCCGGGCCTGTCTCAGGAGGCGGGCGTGGCCGAGCACCGGCCCGTCGAGCCGGGCGGCCACGGCCATGGCTGCGGCCACAACCTGCTCGGGGCGGCGGCTCTGTTGGCCGCCACCGCCGTGAAGGACTGGCTCGCCGAGACCGGCACCCCCGGCCGCGTGCGCTATTACGGCTGCCCGGCCGAGGAGGGCGGGGCCGCCAAGGCGTTCATGGTCCGCGCCGGCGCCTTCGCGGATGCCGACATCGCGATCTCCTGGCATCCCGGCAGCTTCTGGGAGGTGGCGCCCCCGGTGGCGCTCGCCAACACACGGGCGGACTTCATCTTCACCGGCCGGACCGCCCACGCGGCGGCCGCGCCGCATCTCGGCCGCTCGGCGCTGGACGCGGTGGAGCTGATGAGCGTCGGCGTGAACTACATGCGCGAGCACATGCCCTCCGACGCACGCGTGCACTACGCCTATCTCGACGCTGGGGGCATCGCCCCCAACGTCGTCCAGGCGAGCGCCCGGGTGCGCTACTCGATCCGGGCGCGGGACCTGCCGGGGATGCTCGCCCTGGTCGAGCGGGTGAAGAAGGTGGCCGAGGGCGCCGCCCTGATGACCGAGACCAGCGTCGAGGTGCGGATCGTCAGCGCCGTCTCGAACCTGCTCGGCAACGACCCGCTGGAGCAGGCGCTCCACGGCGTCATGGAGGACCTCGGGCCGCCCCATTTCGACGCGGCCGACCGGGCCTTCGCCTCCGCGATCCGGGGGACGCTCAGCGACGGCGACATCGATGCCGTGTTCCGCGCCATCGGGCTGCCCCGCACGGAGGCACCGCTCGCCGATTTCCTGGTCCCGCGCGACGCCCCGCGCAACCCGGCGGTGGGCTCCACCGATGTCGGCGACGTGAGCTGGGTGGTGCCGACGGTGCAGGCCCACGCGCCGACCGTGGCGATCGGAACCCCGTTCCACACCTGGCAGGTGGTCGCCCAGGGGCGCAGCCCCGCGGCCCACAAGGCGATGGTCCAGGTCGCCAAGGCGATGGCCGCCACCGGCGCCCTGGCGCTCACCGATCCGGCCCTGCGGGAGGCCGCCAAGGCTGACCTCGCCCGCCGG
>NZ_VRVD01000256.1:0-6531 GCF_008040015.1 Methylobacterium sp. WL18
CTCCCCGGCAACCCCGCCGCCGCCTACGTGACCGCCCTGGCGGTCCTCCGCCCCCTCGTCCTGCACCTGTCGGGCGCGCACGACGAGACGCCGACGCTGACCGTGCGAAGCGGCTTCGCCCAGGAGAAGCGCGTGGGCCGGCGCGAGTACCTGCGCGTCCAGATCCGCGTCGGCGCCGACGGCGTCGCGGAGGCGGTGCCGTCGACGGGGGGCGCCTTGTCCGGCCTGTCGGCCAGCGACGGGCTGGTGGAACTCGGCGAGGATCTGAGCGCGATCCGTGTGGGTGATCCGTTGCCATACCGGGCGCACGGGGATCTGGGGTGAGTCTTGGGGATGGGTCTTGGGCATGCGTCGGGTGACGACGCTCTCAACAATTGGCGGCGCGCGTATATACTCGCACGTATATACGCGGAGGCTTGTATGAGGCGGACTCGGGTGTTTCAGTCGGGCAACAGTCAGGCGGTGCGACTGCCCGCCGGCTTCCGCCTTCAAGGCCCGGAGATCGAGATTCTCCGCAGGGGCGATGAAATCGTGCTGCGTGAGATCCGGACGCACGACCTAACGGCCGCCTTTGCGCTCCTGACCGAGCTTCCGATCGACGAACTCGTCCGTGAGGACGCGCCGCCGCAGGATCGCGACGGCTTATGAAGCCGCGCTACATGCTCGATACCAACATCTGCATCTACATCCGCCGCGCACGGCCGCCACAGGTACTCGAACGGTTCCGCGACCTGCGACCGGGCGAGGTGGTGATATCGCCGATCACCCATGGCGAGTTGCAGTTCGGTTTGGAGAAGATCCGGGATACACCCGGATTCGATGCGGCCTTGCGGGCCTTTGCCAGGCTGACGGAGATGATCCCGGTCGTCACCCCGGGCGAAGCGACTGCAGCGCATTACGCGGCGTTTCGCGCCAAGCTTCAGAGGGCCGGCTTGATCATCGGCAACAACGACCTCTGGATCGCGGCGCACGCGAAGGCGCTCGATGTCATTCTCGTGACCAACAACACGCGGGAGTTCGATCGCCTGAAACCTGCCCTCACAATTGAGAACTGGGCCGCGCGGGGGAGCGTATCCGGCGCTTAGTCGGATCCCCCCTCGTCACGCCCAGGACAGCACTTCACGGCCCACCGCCCCCGATATCCGGCGGGACACCGCGCCCACCAGCCTGTAGAGCGTCAAATCCGTCCCTGCCCGACCCGTTCGAGATCCCGTGCCCCTGCTCGCAGACCGCGCCCCCGCCAAAGTCAACCTCACGCTCCACGTGCTCGGGCGCCGGGCCGGAGACGGCTACCACGAGTTGGAGAGCCTGGTGGCCTTCGCGGGGACCGCCGACCGCCTGACCCTCCACCCCGGCGCCGCGCTCGGCCTCACCGTCAGCGGTCCGACCGCCGGTCCGGCCGGTCCGACGGACGACAACCTCGTCCTGCGCGCCGCCCGCGGGCTGGCGGCACGGGTGCCGAACCTGCGATTGGGGGCGTTCCATCTGGTCAAGCGCCTGCCGGTTGCGGCCGGCATCGGCGGCGGTTCGTCGGATGCCGCCGCGGCCCTGCGGTTGCTGGCGTGTCTCAACGACCTGCCGCTCAATCATGCAGCCCTGATCGCCGCCGCGCGCGAGACCGGGGCCGACGTGCCGGTCTGCCTCGACCCGCGGGCCCGCATGATGCGTGGCGCCGGGGAGGAGATCGGCCCCGTGCTGGGGCTCGCGCCGCTGCCGGCCGTGCTGGTCAATCCCGGCGTGCCGGTGCCGACCGCTCCGGTGTTCAAGGCCTTGGGCCTCGCGGTCGGGCAGACGCGCGACGGCGCGGCCCATCCCGAGATCGCCGAGGGGCTCAGCGCCGACGCCCTGGTGGCGTCCCTCGCCCCGGCCCGGAACGACCTGGAGGCGCCAGCGCTCACGGTCGCCCCGGTGATCGGCGAGGCCCTGGCGGCCCTGCGCGCGCGGGACGGATGCCGCCTGGCACGGATGTCCGGCTCGGGTGCGACGGTGTTCGCGCTGTTTGCTGACCGCCGCGCGGCGGTGCGGGCTGCCGCCGCCTTGCGGACCGCGCATCCGAATTGGTGGGTGGCGCCGACCTTCCTGCGCTGAACGGCGCGTCGCACCTGCCCTCAGCCCCCTGCCCCCTGCCCTCAGCCCCCGCTTGCCTCCGCGCGGATGCGATTCCGGCGGAAATACGCCCGGCGCTCGGCCTCGGCGCGGACCGCCGCGGCGCGCACCTGCAACAGGTCCTTGCGGGTGAGCAGCCCGACCAACTCACCGCTCTCCGGGTCGGTGACCGTCAGGCGGCCTTGGCCGGCCGACAGCATCACGTCGAGGGCGTGCGATACCACATCGCCCGGATGGACCGATGCCAAGCCAGCATCCGAGACGCGCTCGGCGAGGGTCTCGTCGGCCGCGTCATCCTCCCGCGTCTCCATCGTCCAGCGGAGCGCGTCGTCGCGCGTGACCAGGCCTACCGGCCGACGGCCGCCGTCGAGTACCGGATAGGCGTGGTGGGGACCGGCGGTGATCGCCGCCACAGCCTCGGCCACCGGCAGATCCCCCGCGAGGGTGGCGACCTTGCGGGTCATCACCGCCTCGACCCGGGCCAAGTCGTAGGGATCGATGCCGTATTCCCGGGTCACGTGCTGTCCCCGCCGGGCGATCTTCTCGGTGAGGATCGAGCGCTTGAGCAGCAGCACGGTCACCGCGTAGGCCGCCATGGTGGCGGCGAGCAGGGGTGCCAGGGCGGCGACGTCGCCGGTCACCTCGACGGCGAACACCACTCCGGTCAGTGGCGCCGGCAGGGTCCCACCGAGCATCGCCGCCATGCCGAGCAGCGCCCAGAACCCATGCGCACCGGGGAGGACGAGGCCGATCAGCCAGCCGATCGCGCCACCCAGGATCAGCAACGGTGCGAGCACGCCCCCGGACGTGCCCGACGACAGCGCGGCGAGCCAGATCACCGCTTTCACGACGAGGATCATCAGCACCGCTCCGGCCAGCATGTGCCCGGACAGCAGATCGCGGATCACATCGTAGCCGACACCGAGCGCCCGGGGCTCCACCAAGCCGCCGAGGCCGACCACGAGGGCGCCCAAAGCCGGCCACCACATCCAGTGGATCGGCAGCCGGCCGAACCCGTCCTCGAGGGCGTAGAGCGCGCGCGTGAGCACACCGGAGATCAGCCCGCAGGCCAGCCCGAGCGCTGCACAGGCGGGCAATCCCCACCACGGCAGCGCCGGATTGTCGGTGAAGGGGAAGAGCGGGCCGGCCTCGAACAGGGCGGGCCGCCAGCAGGCCGCCGTCACCGCACCGACCGTGACCGGCACGAGGCTGCGCGGGCGCCACTCGAACAGCAGCACCTCGACGGCGAGCAGCACGGCCGCCACGGGCGTACCGAAGATCGCCGTCATGCCGGCCGCGGCGCCGGCCACCAGCAGGGTCTTCCGTTCGGATGCGCTCAGATGGAAGAACTGCGCGAACAGCGAGCCCACCGCGCCGCCCGTGACGATGATCGGTCCCTCGGCGCCGAACGGCCCGCCCGTGCCGATCGCCACCGCCGAGGAGAGCGGCTTCAAGACAGCCACCTTGGGCGACATCCGGCTGCCGCCGATCAGGATCGCCTCCATGGCCTCCGGGATGCCGTGGCCACGGATCTTCTCCGAGCCGTAACGCGCCATCGCACCCACGATCAGCGCGCCGATGACCGGAATCGCGATCATCCACGGCCCCGGCGTCGCGCCGGCGAGTGACGTCAGAGCGGTGTCGAAGCGGCCGTACCAGGCGAGATTGGTCACCAGGCCGATCAGCGTGAGCAGGATCCAGGCGGTGGCGGTCGCAGCCGTCCCGGTGATCGCCGCGAGCGCGGCCAGCGCCAGAACCCGCCGATCCGCGCTGAAATCGCCGAGCACCCGCCGCAATGGCCTGCCAGCGCCGTGCGCGATGTCCTGTCCGCCGTCCATACAGCCCTCCGTCCTTCACGGCCCAATTATATCGTAGCACGATATATTCAATGACGTCCGGACCGGAACGGGGTGCTACGGGCCCGGGAAGCCCTTATGGATCCGGACGCTATAAGGCCGAACGTCCGGAACCGGCACCAGGGAGATTACCGTGGCTTGCGAGGATCCTCAGACCGCGCCGCTGTCCCAGGAGCAGTACGCCGCTCTGGCGGAATTCCGATACCGACTGCGGCGCTTCCTGGCCTTCAGCGAGGCGGCGGCAGGCCGGGCCGGCATCCCACCTCAGCAGCATCAGGCACTCCTGGCCTTGGCCGGCCATGCCGGGCGCGCGCCGCCGACGGTGGGGCTGCTGGCCGAGCAACTTCTGATCGCTCCGCATACCGCGGCCGAACTCGTCGCCCGGATGGTCGTTGGCGGCCTGCTTACGAAGGGACGCGCCGCCGAGGATCGACGCCGGAGCGAATTGGCGCTCACGCCCCGGGCCGAAACCCTGCTGCGCGATCTGACCGCTGCGCACCTGGAGGAGTTGCGCGGCCTGGTGCCAGCGCTCTCGGGCGCGCTCCATCCCGCGGCGACTTGACGCATAGGGGGTTGGATGGTCTTTTTCCGTAGGGGGGGAGCGGAGATGGCGGATCCTGACAGGTCGGCGGCGCACCGCGCCAAGCTCCGCGGGTTCTACACGTCGCTGGTGGCCAACCCGAATGCGGCCGACCCGCGCGTCGCGGCGGCCTTCGCGGCAGTTCCTCGGGAGCCGTTCGCCGGCCCGGGGCCCTGGTCGATCCTGGCCGCACATGTCTGGCGATCTCAGGATCGCGGCCCGCTCTACGTGACCACCCCGGACGACGACCCCGCCTTCCTGTATCAGGACGTGCTGGTCGCCCTCGACGCAGCAAGCGGCATCAATATCGGACAGCCCAGCCTGCACGCCCTCTGCCTCGATGCGCTCGCGCCCCGGCCCGGGGAGACCGTGGTCCAGGTCGGGACAGGCAGCGGGTATTATACGGCGCTCCTCGCCCATCTCGTCGGGCCGGACGGCCATGTGTGCGGCTTCGAGATCGACTCCGGCCTCGCGGAGCGGGCAGCGCGCAATCTCATCCCCTGGCCGTGGGCCCGGGTCGAGGCGCGCTCCGGCGTAGACGGGAGCCTCCCCGAGGCCGACGCGATCTACGTCAATGCCGGGGCACCGCGCCCTGCCCGCGCCTGGCTCGACGCGCTGCGGCCAGAGGGACGGCTTCTGTTCCCGCTTCAGGCTGCCAACCGCCGGGGCGGCATGCTGCTGGTTCGCCGAACCGCGGCAGACGCAGCCTGGCTGGCCCGTTTCGTCTCCATGGCGAGCTTCATCCCGCTTCAGGGCCTGCGGGAGGTGGCCGAAGACGGGCTATCCGAGGCCTTCGCACGAAGACCCCTCGCCGCGGTCCGGTCGATCCGCTTCGACGCGCCGCCCGATGCGGGCTGCTGGTATGACGGCGGCACCTGGTGGCTTTCGACCCGGGATCCGTGACGCCTTCTGCGACCCAGCCATCCTCCCGAAAGCCGGCGGCCACCTTTCGGAGCGATGCTTTAAGCGACCGGGCACTCCCGAAAGGCCGGCAGCGCTTCGGCGCGCGCGCACAGGGCGGTGAGGTTCGGATGGTCGGCCTCCGGGACCGCGTCGCCATCCACGGTCCGCGTGAACCGACAGACCACCGCAGCGGTGATATCCGGCTGAAGCGGCGCCGACCCGAACAGCCACGGCTGTTGCAACTCGACTTCCCGCTCCAGCTCTCGATAGGCGGCTGTGAGCTGCGCATGGATCCGGTCGAGCCAGGGGGCGTGCTGCTTGTCCTCAGGACGCAGATTGCGCTCGTAGACGCGTTGCACGGTCTTGTCGGCGGCCGCCAGGGCGAGGCCGAGGATGCGGCAGGCCCGGGCATGCCCGGCGAGGTCCACGGGCATCAACCGCGCGCGATCCGGCCGCATTGCGGACAAGTGCGCCAGGATCAGCGTCGAATCCATCAGCGTGATCCCGTCGTCGGTGACCAGTGTCGGCGCCTTGATCACGGGGTTGACCGCGCGGAACCTCTCGACGTCCCGCAGGACCGACACCGACTCGTGCGTGAACGGAATGTCGGCCATCCGCAGCGTGATCGCGACGCGGCGGACATAGGGGGAATCGAGCATACCGATCAAACGCATGACGACATCCTTGGGGCGGCCGCATCCTGCTGTGCGGACCGGAGAAATCTCTTCCGCGGACGGCGCCGTTGCCAGTGGCACGATCGGCCATTACCGATGAGATCATGCCAAAATCGCCGAGCCACGCCGTCGTCATCCTGGCCTATGACGGGCTGTGCACGTTCGAGTACGGCTGCGCCGTCGAGGTCTTCGCCCTGCCCAGGCCGGAATTCGGCTCGCGCTGGTACCGCTGCGCCATTGCGGCCGTGGAACCGGGGCCGTTGCGGGGCACCGGCGGGGTCGTGGTGCAGCCCGATGGCGGCCTCGAACTCCTCGACCACGCCGGGACGATCGTCGTCCCGGGCTGGCGCGGTCCCGCGGGGGCGATGCCCGCTCCCCTGATCGCGGCGCTGAGGCGGGCCCATGCCCGGGG
>NZ_VRVD01000257.1:0-6525 GCF_008040015.1 Methylobacterium sp. WL18
CGCCCGTGGCCCCGCCCCCCCCCCCCCCCCCCCCCCCCCCCCCCCCCCCCCGGGGGGGCGCCGCGCCTCTGGCGGCGGCAGGTCGTCGAGGTCGTCGGCGGTTTCGCAGGGACGCAGCATGATGGCGGTGAGTTGGGCGGCGTTCTCCGCCAGGGCAGCCGTGGGCGACGCGAGCGTGACCAGGCCGGCCCCGACCCGCAGGGCCCCCCTGGCAGCGAGCCGGGCCGCACCGGTCTTGGTAGCGGGACCGGACAGAACCAGCGCGTGCCCGCGGGTGTATTTGTGGCTCTCGCCGGTCAGGCGCGGGAACACCCGCGCCCACAAATCCGGCCCGTTCCGGTGGAGCGGCGGCTCGGCGGCGGCGCAACCGACCTCCAGGGCCGCTTCGCCCGCCCCGATATCGGCCAGGTGCCGACGGCCGCACAGGCTCCGCCCGGGCTGCAGCAGATGCCCCGGCTTGAACGCGACGAAGGTGACGGTCTCGACGGCGCGGATCGCGACGCCGCGTACGGCGCCGGTATCGCCGTCGACGCCGCTGGGGACGTCCACGGCCAGCACCGGGCGCCCACCGGCATTCACCGCCTCGATCAGGGCACGGGCGACGCCGTCGAGATCGCGCGACAGGCCGGCTCCGAACAGCGCGTCGATCACGAGGTCGCCGGAGGGCAGCGCGGCGGCCGTCGCCGGATGCACGGGGCCGGTCCAGGCGTCGGCCGCCAGGGCTGCATCACCCGTCAGGGCGGCGCGATCGCCGAGGAGGCACAGATCGACCGCGTAGCCGCGCTCCGTCAGCAGTCGTGCGGCGACGAACCCGTCGCCGCCATTGTTGCCCGGCCCGCACAGCACGACGGCGCGGCCGCCGTCGGGCAGCAGAGCCGCAGCGCGAGCGGCCACCGCGGCACCGGCGGCCTCCATCAGTCGAAGGCCAGGAATACCGCCATCGACGGCCGCCGCATCGACCCGGCGCATCGCCGCCACCGTCAGCACTCGCATGCTCATCCCCACGTCTGCCCGTGCACCGAACACCGCTGATTAAAAATGCGCCACAAATTCATCCAAAGCCCGAAGGATGTGCGTAGCTTGCGCTCCGAATGGGCACTAACGTGACGCCCGTCGCGAAAACGGCGTGGCGGAGGCTTCCCGACGATGTTAGAAATATCCGGCAGCGCAGCGCAGGCCCGAGCGGCATGAAGAAGATCGAAGCGATCATCAAGCCTTTCAAGCTCGACGAGGTGAAGGAGGCGCTCCAGGAGGTCGGCCTCCAGGGCATCACCGTCATCGAGGCGAAGGGCTTCGGCCGTCAGAAGGGCCATACCGAGCTCTATCGCGGCGCGGAATACGTGGTCGATTTCCTGCCCAAGGTGAAGCTCGAGATCGTGCTGTCGGACGCCCTCGTCGAGGGTGCCGTGGAGGCGATCCGCAAGTCGGCCCAGACCGGCCGCATCGGCGACGGCAAGATCTTCGTCTCCACGATCGAAGAAGCGATCCGCATCCGCACCGGCGAGACCGGCACCGACGCGATCTGAAGGCTGATCCGCGCGGCGTCGAGCCGGCGGATCTTACGCCTTGATCACGGGAACGATCAGCATTCCCACTCCGCGAACGCGCGTTTTCCTGCCCCGGCACCGTCCTGCCTAAGAATTCACGCTGCACGAATGTCCGGCATCGACGTGCCGAGGCATGGAGTGTTGCGCCGGCAACCCCACATCCTCGGGCACGGACGGCCGGATCGGCCGCTTCGATCCCATTCAGGAGGACCATGTGATGGCCGGAACCGACGGGCGTGAAACCGCCAAGATCTACGAATTGTCGGCATTCCGGCGCGCCCGACCCGCACCGCGGGCGGCCGAGAAGGCCAAGCCCGTGTCGATGCCGAGCTTCGGCGGCGCCTGGTACCACGAGGCCGCGATCCGCGACGACGAGCGCCCGCGCCGGACCTGAAAACGGCGAAGCCGGGCGCGAAGGCCCGGCTCCGGAGATTGTTGGACGTCGGAAGCTTTCGGCTCCCGATCCGCCTCAGGCGGCGACGGCGGCCTCGGTCGGCACCGAAGAGATCGTCTTCAGCACCTGCGAGGCGATCTGGTAGGGGTCGCCTTGCGAGTTCGGGCGGCGATCCTCGAGGTATCCCTTGTAGCTGCTGTTCACGAAGGAGTGGGGCACGCGGATCGAGGCGCCGCGGTCGGCCACGCCGTACGAGAATTCGTGGATCGAGGCGGTCTCGTGCTTGCCGGTCAACCGCATGTGGTTGTCCGGGCCGTAGACGGCGATGTGATCCTCACGGTTATTCTTGAACGCCTCCATGAGGGCCTCGAAATAGGCCTTGCCGCCATGCTCGCGCATGAACGCGGTCGAGAAGTTGCAGTGCATGCCCGACCCGTTCCAGTCGGTGTCGCCGAGCGGCTTGCAATGGTACTCGACGTCGATGCCGTAGGACTCGCAGAGGCGCTGGAGCAGGTAGCGGGCCATCCACATCTCGTCGGCGGCCTTCTTCGAGCCCTTGCCGAAGATCTGGAATTCCCACTGGCCCTTGGCCACTTCGGCGTTGATACCCTCGTGGTTGATGCCGGCGTCGAGGCAGAGGTCGAGATGCTCCTCGACGATCTTGCGGGCGACGTCGCCGACGTTCGAATAGCCGACGCCGGTGTAGTACGGGCCCTGCGGGGCCGGGAAGCCGCTGGCCGGGAAGCCGAGCGGGCGGCCGTCCTTGTACAGGAAGTACTCCTGCTCGAATCCGAACCAGGCGCCGGCATCGTCCAGGATGGTCGCGCGCTTGTTCGACTCGTGCGGGGTCTTGCCGTCCGGCATCATCACTTCACACAGGACCAGGACGCCGTTCTTGCGGGCCGGGTCGGGGAAGTGGCGCACGGGCTTGAGCATGCAGTCGGAGCTGCCGCCCTCGGCCTGCTTCGTGGACGAGCCGTCGAAACCCCACATCGGGAGCTGGTCGAGGGTCGGGAAGCTGTCGAATTCCTTGATCTGCGTCTTACCGCGCAGGTTCGGGACCGGCGTATACCCGTCGAGCCATATATACTCGAGCTTATATTTCGTCATTCCGGTTCTCTCGTCCGTTGTCGATGCGCGACCTGGTCAATCCCCGGGCGACGCGAACGGCATGCCGCCGTCTCGACGGCCGCTGCCGCCTTTGCACGGACTATGCCAGGACTGTCTTCGTCCGCCTTCGATAGGTGGTGATTGCGCAGTTAGCCGATCACGGAATCGAGAGGCTCGGACCGAGAGGGAGCCAAACGTCTCGTTCCATGGGCGATTCCGCCCGTCCGCGGGTGGCAACGCGCGCGCGCGACGGATATCAAGCGGCTCGGCCGGTGCGGCCCGACCCAACGACGGCCGCTCCGAGCGAGAATCCCCGACGCCTTTCCTGGAGGATGCCCACGATGACGACTGCGGCCGAGGTTCTGAAGACCATCCGGGACAACGACGTACGCTACGTGGACTTCCGGTTCACCGATCCGCGCGGCAAGTGGCAGCACGTCACGTTCGACGTCTCCTTGATCGACGATGAGATCTTCGCCGAAGGCACGATGTTCGACGGCTCGTCGATCGCGGGCTGGAAGGCGATCAACGAGTCCGACATGCTGCTGATGCCGGACCCGTCCACCGCCTGCCTCGACCCGTTCTTCTCGGCCTCGACCCTGTCGATCATCTGCGACGTGCTCGAGCCCGCCACCGGCGAGCCCTATTCCCGCGATCCCCGCGGCACCGCCAAGCGCGCCGAGGCCTACCTGCAGCAGACCGGGATCGGCGACACGATCTATGTCGGCCCCGAGGCCGAGTTCTTCGTGTTCGATGACGTGAAGTTCGCCGCCGACCCCTACCGCACCGGATTCGAGCTCGACTCGACCGAGCTGCCGACCAACGGCTTCACCGATTATGAGGGCGGCAACCTCGGCCACCGGGTCCAGACCAAGGGCGGCTACTTCCCGGTGCCGCCGCAGGATTCGGCCCAGGACATGCGCGGCGAGATGCTGGCCGCCATGCAGTCCATGGGCGTGAAGGTCGAGAAGCACCACCACGAGGTGGCCAGCGCCCAGCACGAGCTCGGCATGAAGTTCGACGTGCTGACCAAGCTCGCCGACCACATGCAGATCTACAAGTACTGCATCCACAACGTCGCCCAGAGCTACGGCAAGTCGGCGACGTTCATGCCCAAGCCCGTCTTCGGCGACAACGGCTCGGGAATGCACGTCCACCAGTCGATCTGGAAGGACGGCAAGCCGGTCTTCGCCGGCGACAAGTATGCCGGGCTTAGCCAGGAATGCCTCTGGTACATCGGCGGCATCATCCGGCACGCCAAGGCGCTCAACGCCTTCACCAACCCGTCGACCAACTCCTACAAGCGGCTGGTGCCGGGCTACGAGGCGCCGGTGCTGCTCGCCTACTCGGCGCGCAACCGCTCGGCCTCCTGCCGGATCCCGTGGACCAAGAGCCCGAACGCCAAGCGCGTCGAGGTCCGCTTCCCCGACCCGATGGCCAACCCCTACCTGGCCTTCTCGGCCCTGTTGATGGCCGGCCTCGACGGCATCCGCAACAAGATCGACCCGGGCCCGGCCATGGACAAGGACCTGTACGAGCTGCCGCCGAAGGAGCTGAAGAAGATCCCGACCGTGTGCGGTTCGCTCCGCGAGGCGCTCACCAGCCTCGACAAGGACCGCACCTTCCTCAAGGAGGGCGGCGTGTTCACGGACGACCAGATCGACTCGTTCATCGAGCTGAAGATGACCGAGGTGCTGCGCTACGAGATGACCCCGCACCCGATCGAGTTCGTGCAGTACTACTCGCTGTGATGTGAAGGGGGGGCCGGGCGCGAAGCCCGGCCCCGACTGTGAGAGGTGAGGTGGAAGCGCCCGTCGCCTACTCCAAAGCCAATTATCGAACAAAACAAGAACATGCTTGACACATAAGATTATTAGCCTATGAATGACCCGCTCGCAGGCGGGGTGATTCATGGTCACGAAAGAGATCGTCGTCACCCGGTTCCGGTGGCAGCTGGCAGCTCTCAGTGTTGAGGTGAAGCTGCTTCGACTTGGCCTCATCCTTCGGGCCTACAATCCCGGCCAACCGCGGGTCCCCGCTGGGCATCCGGACGGGGGACAGTGGACGAGTGCCGACGGTTCGATCGGTCGCCAAAGAGATGACGATGTCCGTCTTTTCTTTGTCGGCGATGGAACCGATCGGCAGTATCGCGTCGATCTCAGATCTGAAGAAGGCCAAGGAGGACATACCCTCGGAAGGCACGTCGGAAAATCTGATGACGAATTGTTCGAGCGTGTGCGGAAATCGCAATGGCGTTCATTGATAGCCAACGGAGGAATTAAGCGAGATGGCAGCTTTGATTCGATCGAATCTGCAAATGATTTAGTTAACCAAACCATTGAGTCCAACCGGAATTCTGTCGATCGCGTTGCCTCTGGCGCAGATGCCCGCAAATTCATAAAAAAATTATTTGATCGTAAAACTGGTCGAGAGGCCTATAGTACAGACGAAGGTATTGTTCACATGCGGGACACATATAGCGTAGGCGTTGAACTTAGGTATGATTCTACTTCTCCGCGAGGATTCCGCGTCCGTTCGGCCTATCCTTTAACAGAGGGAGATTGAAATGCGTCTTTCGCAGGAATTCATCGAGTTCACTTTGCAATTCTATCAAGACCTTCTCGATGATGTGTCCAGTGAAGATGAGATGATCGATACCGTTCTTTCTCCAATAAAGGGGGACACAAAACGAGCAAATTTACGAAATTTTCTAGATGTAATCACACAGGACAAGATTTCAAATGAGGAATTGCGGAAGCTGTGGTGGTCATCATCTGCCGATGTTGTGTTTCACGACGGCGCCGAATTGAGAGCTTTTCTCATTAGGGTGCGGCATCGATTGTGACAAATATTTTCGGCGAAACTAAGCGCAGCGACGCCGAGGGCGGCTTCCCGAGAAGTCAGAATTTACCTGCTTCTGCGCGTGGCTCAACCACGATATCGCCGATTTGTAATGCTCGTTCGAAAACTTTACTAGCTTGTACCTTGGCGGATGTAGAGGCAAGGAACTAAGCCGGCGGCGCGATTTCATCGGTGCTGTACTAAGAAAAATAGCCTGAGGCCGAGTGGTATGTCTAGGCTCCAAACTACCGCAAGCACAGATGGGGTTTCGATAGGCCGGCGATTCTATGGCGCTTTCGGGCTCAGTTCACAAAAATTTGCAGAAAAGTCGGTGACACGTCGAGCTCCTGACCCTTCAACGACGGCTGACATACGCATGCTCACCCTCGACCACCTCGTCGTCGTGGCCCCCGATCTCGCGGAGGGCGTGGCTCATGTCCGCGACTGCCTCGGCCTCGACATGCCGGAAGGCGGGCGCCATCCCGAAATGGGCACCCGCAACCACCTGCTGCGCCTCGGCGCATCGACGTTCCTCGAAGTGATCGCCGTCGATCCCGAGGCAACGCCCCCGGCGCGCGCCCGCTGGTTCGGCCTCGGCGAGGCCGCGCGGGTGCGGGCGGAGTGGGAGGCAGG
>NZ_VRVD01000258.1:0-6512 GCF_008040015.1 Methylobacterium sp. WL18
CGCCAGGCCCGCCATGACGGCGGCCCCGACAGCCAGCACGCCGCCCCCGACGAACACCTCGGTCCAGGGCAGGCCGGCCGCGTCTAGCGTGCGGCCCGCCGCCGCTCGGACGTTACAGGGACTCGACAAGCCCGCCAGCCGGAGCGGCTCGCCCGCCGGCGGGATCGGGAAGTCCGGAGCGGCGAACCAGCCCAGGCGTTCCTGTGCCAGGATCGTCCCGTCCCGCCCGGGCATCTTTTCTGTCCGCACCAGCACGGCGTCGTAGCCGCTCTCGCCTGCGGACTCGAAGGCGGCGGCAAGGTCCCGCGAGGGGACGATCCGCACCTCCAGGGTCAGGCCGTCTTTCGCGAGGCCGAGGCGCCGGAGCAGCGCGGGCAGGTCAGGCCCAGCAACGTGGTCGCTGATTCCCAGGCACAGCCGGGCCGGGACAACGCCGTCCATCTCGGCCAGAGCGCTCTCGTGCGCCTCCAGCAGCCGACGGGCTGCTGCCAGAAACAGTTCGCCCTTTCGAGTGGTGGCCACATGCCGGGGCGTCCGGTCGAGCAGCCGCTGTCCGAGCCGATCCTCCAGGCGCTTGAGGCGCAGGCTGATCGCTGCCTGCGAGGTCTCGAGCGCTTCGGCCGCCCGGGTGAAGCTGCCGAGATCGACCACCCGCACGAAGGCCAGGACGCCGTCGAGGTCGAGGGGGCGGGCCAGCATCACAAGCATCCGTTATGATAGATATGATCAACGATATCTGGATCAAATGATGCGACTCGGCAACTTTGGCATCGGAACCCAGGAGGGAACGATGCTCGTTGCGCGCTACCGACACCGCTTGCCGGCCGATTATCCGATGGATCGCATTCGTACCCGGATCGCCGAACGGGCCCCCGGCTGGGCCGCCATACCCGGCCTCGTCTTCAAGGCCGTCGCCATTGAGGAGCGGGCGCGCGGTACAGCCGCGAACGCCTACAGCTCTTTTTACCTGTGGCGCACGGCCGGCGCCGCCGCCGACTTCCTCGCCGGCCCAGCGTTCCAGGCCGTGATCGAAAGTTTCGGCCGCCCGCAGGTGGAGACGTGGCTTCCGTTCGACGTGAGCCTCGGCGGCGCCGCGACGGCCGTCGCCCTGTCCGAGGAGACGCGGCCGGTCGGCCCTGACGAGGACCTGCTCCGCCAGCGGGGAATCGAGCGGGCCCGGGGCCGGGACCTCGCCACGCAACCGGGTGTCCTGGCCACCCTGGTCGGGCTCGACCCCGCCGCGTGGCGTCTGACCCGGTTCACCCTGCTTGCCGACCCTATCGACGCTCGATCCGGCGCTGAGGTCGCGCATCTCGCCGCCCCCGGTCTCGACGCCCTGCGCAGCGTCTGACACCTATTCCCGGAAGACCTCGATGCCTCTGATCCGCATCTCCCTGCGCACCGGCACGGCCCCGGCTTTCCGCACCGCCCTCGTGGAGGGGATCTACGCCGCCCTGCGCGAGACCTTCACGGTGCCGGAGGGCGATCTGTTTGCCGTCGTCCACGAGCACGAGACGGCGAACTTCCACTACGGGCCGAACTATCTCGACATCCACCGCGGCGACGGGCTGGTGATCATCCAGATCAACTGCAACGCCACACGGACCACCGCACAGAAGCGGTCGCTCTACACAGCGGTGGCCCGCAACCTCGGGCGCGAGCCGGGGGTGAAGCCGGCCGACGTGTTCGTGAACCTGGTCGAGGTCGCGCCCGAGAACTGGTCGTTCGGCGACGGGCAGATGCAGTACGGCCCGCCGGGTCCGTGAGGCCGCACGGCGCGGACGCCCGCCGCCGGGCTTGACCGTACGAGGGACGGCGTTCAGGTCCGGGGCCCGTTGCCAGACCTGGATCGCATGAGCCCCACCGCACACCTCGCCCTGATCAACCTGTTCACCGGGGACATCCAGGGTGGCCTCGGCCCCTTCCTGGGGACGTGGCTAGCGCAGGCCGCGTCCTGGAGCCCGGCGCGGGTGGGCTTTGTCATCACCCTTGTGGGCATCGCGACGCTGTTCCTGAGCGGCCCGTTCGGGGCCCTGGTCGACCGCTTTCCAAGTCCGCGCCTCCTGGTGGCGCTCGCTTGCGCGGCGATCCTGGCGGGCACACTCCTGCTTCTCCCAGCGCGCAGCTTCCCGGCGGTCCTAGTGGCGCAACTGCTCGCCGCTGCGGGAGGCACCCTGTTGCTGCCGGCGATCGCCGCGCTGACCCTCGGGATCGTCGGGAAGGACGGGTTCCCCAAACAACAGGGTCGCAACCAAGCGTTCAACCATGTCGGCATCCTGATCGCCGCCGGCGGCATCAGCCTCGGTACGGGGACGTTCGGACCGGCGATCGCATTCTGGGTGCTGGGCGGCATGGCGGTCGCCGCCATCGTCGCGACGCTCACAACCCCGGCCGGTGCCTGGAACCGGCGCCGCGCGGTCGGTTGGAAAGAGGACGCGGACGACGAGCCGCAGCGTAGCGGCATTCGTCAGGTCCTCGGCAACCGGCGCCTGCTGGTGCTCACCGTAGCGCTGACGCTGTTCAACCTCGGAAACGGCGGCATGCTGTCCCTGCTCGGACAGAAACTGGTGGCCACCGCCGCCGACGCGACGACATGGACCGCCCGCTACGTGATGGTGGCACAACTCGTGATGGTGCCGGTGGCGCTGTTCGCCGGCTCCCTGGCGGATCGGCGTGGGCGGCGCCAACTCCTGATGGTGGCGTTCGCGGTACTGCCGGTGCGGGCGGTCCTGTCGGGTCTGATTGACGACCCGGTCTGGCTCATTACGGCGGAAGTCCTGGACGGCGTCGCCTCCGGCATTGTCGGCGTGGCGGTGCCGGTGATCGTGGCGGACCTGACCTGGGGGTCCGGGCGCACCCAAACAGCGCTCGGCAGCGTCAACGCCGTGCAGGGTGTCGGCGGCGCCCTGTCGGGGTGGTATGGCGGCCTATCTTACGGATTGTTCGGCTGGACCGGCGCGTTCCTTGCCCTCGGCGTACCTGCGCTTGCCGCCCTTGCGCTGGTGATCTGGCTCGATACTACCCCCGAGCCCGGTCGGCGCCGGCGTCGACGGGAGCGGCGCAGCGCGGCGGTGCAGGGAGCGTAGAACCTTTCTCCAAGCAGGGCCCAGAACGAGCCCCCTGCTGGAAACGCAAAAGCCCGGCCCAGGAGCCGGGCTCGTTCGAAAGACCGCCTCCTCTTGCCAGGAGGATCAGCCGATATGTGGACTGCCGGTGGCGGCCGGAAAGCGGTCGGCCAGGGCGCGGCGGAGCTTCTCCAGGGCGCGGTTCTCGATCTGGCGGACCCGCTCCTTCGAGATGCCGAGGCGCTGGCCAAGAGCCTCGAGGGTCGCCTGATCCTCAGCGAGACGCCGCTCGCGCAAGATGCGCAACTCTCGCTCGGATAGGACAGTGAGGGCCTGCTGCAGCCAGCTGAGGCGCCGCTCGCCGTCGACCGTGGCGCTCACGGTTTCGTCCGGTAACGCAGCCCCATCAACCAAGAAGTCCATACGCTCGGAGGACGCGTCGTTATCCTCGCCGACTGGGGCATTCAGCGACATGTCGGGACCCGAAAGGCGGGCATCCATCAACGCCACATCGTCGCGCGAGACACCGATGGCGGTGGCGATGCGGCGGTGGATCTCGTCGCCGACATGCTCTTCGGTGGATTGCATCAACCGGGCGCGCAACCGGCGCAGGTTGAAGAACAGGGCCTTCTGGGCCGAGGATGTGCCTCCGCGCACGATCGACCAGTTGCGCAGGATGTAGTCCTGGATCGAAGCCCGGATCCACCACGTCGCGTAGGTCGAGAACCGGACGTCCCGCTCCGGCTCGAACCGCGCCGCGGCCTCCATGAGGCCGACGTGACCCTCCTGCACCAGGTCTGCCATCGGCAGCCCGTAATGACGAAAACGCCCCGCCAGGGCGATGACGAGGCGCATATGGGCTGAAATCAGGCGGTGCAGCGCCCGCTCGTCGCGGTTGTCCTTCCAGCGGACGGCTAGGCCGCGCTCTTCTTCCCGGGCCAGGAAGGGCGCCTCCATGGCAGTCCGAATGAACTGCCGTCGAATTCCAGCGATATCAGCCATCCCGCCTGCCTCTTGTTGCCGAGTGCTGTTGCGGCGCCGAACGGAGCGTCCAACCCGCAGGGCGTCACCGAACGGCGGCGCCAGGCAACCGACAACGGAAGGCCAATCACGAAAGTTCCGCCATACGCCTTCGCAGTGCGACAGGCGAATGGCCACGTTTTCGTGTTTCCGTACGAGACATGGGTTCTAACGTCGCGTCGTCCAGCCCCCGGTATGTTGAACGGGTGCGGAAAAGCGAGAGCGGCTACCGATCCGGTGTGCCGGCACGAAAAAGCCCGACCCCCAGGGGCCGGGCTTTTTCCTTCGAAAAAACAGGGGCGCTTCAGGCCGCGACTTCCTGGATATCGTCGCCCTCACTTTCGGCTTCCGCCTCCGGCTCGGCCTCGCTCTTGGCGCGGCGCGGGGACTTGGCCAGGCTCTGTTCGATCAGCTTCAGCGCCTCGGTCTCGGTGATGCGGTTGACCGAGGAAATCTCGCGCACGATCCGGTCGAGGGCCGCCTCGTAGAGCTGGCGCTCCGAGTAGGACTGCTCGGGCTGCGCCTCGGAGCGGAACAGGTCGCGCACCACCTCGGTGACAGCCAGCAGGTCGCCGGAGTTGATCTTGGCCTCGTATTCCTGCGCCCGGCGCGACCACATGGTGCGCTTGATCCGGGCCCGGCCGGTCAGCACGTCCAGGGCCTTCTTTACCAGGTCTGGTTCGGCGAGCTTGCGCATGCCGACGGAGTTGGCCTTCGCGGTCGGGACGCGCAGGACCATCTTGTCCTTCTCGAACGAGACGACGAACAGCTCAAGTTTGTAGCCCGCGATCTCTTGCTCTTCGATCGCGGTGATGCGACCGACGCCGTGGGCCGGATATACGACGGCCTCACCGGTCTTGAAGCCTTGCCGGCCAACGGTCGTCGTCTTCTTGGCTGTGGTCATGCGAGAAGGGCCTCCACTGGCGCGCGACGCTCCGCGCCGCGCAAAACCGTGTTCTTCCGGGCGGGATACCCGGTTTGCCTCGCCGTTCCCGGGACCCGTGCCCACCAGGCACAGATCCGGGCGTTCCCCGGCGCGGCCGTGCAAACACCGGAACATCCGCCGAAGTCACCCTCGGCGGTCGTTCGCGTGCCACGCCTCTAATTCACGAAAGCGAAAGGCTTTTCGGTCTGAGGGAGCACGTCTGGCGCAAGCGACGGCAGGCGGATTGTGTATCACAATCCGGCGCACAGATCAAAGCATCCCTGAAGAAGCGCGCGCGATCCGGGCGCAGCCTCGAAAGAGTTTTACACCGGCCAAGCCGGAGAGGAATGACCTGCTCGCGGCTCAGGGCTTCGCTTGACGCAGGTCCAATGCGGTTTCGGCCCTGATCCACAGGCGCGGAACAAGCCAAGGATCGATCGCAACATCGTGAGGCGGTCCGTTACCCCATTTTTGCCCGCCGCGGGCCCGCGTTCTGAACCACCCTGGTCCAGCCCGACCTGCGCAGCAGCATCAGGCTCTAGTCGCCCGAGCCGGGGTTGCTGGAGAAATGCGCCTCGAGCTTCCCGGAGACGCCGTCCCACTCCTTGGCATCGGATGGCGCGTCCTTTTTCTGGGTGATGTTCGGCCAGCTCTTGGCGTAGTCGGCGTTCAGCTTCAGCCACGTCTCGAGGTTCGACTCGGTATCGGGCTTGATCGCTTCAGCCGGGCACTCGGGCTCGCAGACGCCGCAATCGATGCACTCGTCCGGATGGATGACGAGCATGTTCTCGCCCTCGTAGAAGCAGTCCACCGGACACACCTCGACGCAGTCCATGTACTTGCACTTGATGCAATTGTCAGTGACGACGTAGGTCATCGGCTGTCTTCGTCCTAAAAATTCTGTTCGGCCCGGGCGGAACCTGGAAGGCCCACACGCCCAGGTGGCGCTTCGATGGTGCGCCGCAAAACCTCGCGTCGAACCAAGTCTTTCGGAAGCCAAGGGCTCTAGACCCTGCCTCCCGGGCTGACAAGCGCACGGGTGTCCCAGGGGACTGCGACCCGATTGGCGGCGCGCCTCTGTGGCGCCGGTTCATCACTCGGGTAGCTCAATCGCCGACT
Organism: Methylobacterium sp. WL18; assembly: GCF_008040015.1. Lineage (NCBI taxonomy): Bacteria > Pseudomonadati > Pseudomonadota > Alphaproteobacteria > Hyphomicrobiales > Methylobacteriaceae > Methylobacterium > Methylobacterium sp. WL18. The sequence goes on from NZ_VRVD01000258.1 coordinate 6,130, forward strand.
GTACGCCGGCCAAGTCCTCGTAAAGGAGCCGTGCCTCCGGGGCAGGTCCCCGCCGCTCTCCGAGGCCGAGTACGCGCACGGCCAGGGTCGCGTGAGGAGCGGCCACCGTCACCACATCGCTGATCACGATGCCCTTGGCCGGGTTCTCGGCTCGCGTTCCGTTCACCCGCACGAAGCCGTCTTCGGACAGGCGCGCGGCCAGGGAACGGGTCCGCGCGAACCGCGCGAACCAAAGCCACTTGTCGAGCCGCTGCCGACCCTCCCGCATCCGCGGGCGTCAGCGCTTCCCGCCGTCGCCGGCTTCGAGCTGCGCCTTGAGCGCCGCCAGCTTGGCGAAGGGCGAATCCGGATCCGGCGCCCGTTCGCGCCGCGGCGGACGCTGG
>NZ_VRVD01000259.1:0-6491 GCF_008040015.1 Methylobacterium sp. WL18
GAGGGGCGCCTGCGACGGAGCCCGGGCCCGCGGGCTTTCCAGGCGGGTGGAGGCGCAGGCGCCGAGGGTGGCGCTCAGGCACAGGGCGGCGAAGGTCGGCAGGCTCGGGCGCAGCATCGGACCACTTCGGATCAGGCTTGGGAAAAGCGCACGGCGGCGCCTTGGCCCCTGACTCGATGGCAAATGCGCTGACGGCAAGGCGACCGCCCCGGCCGCACCCGAGTCCGCTGCGGACGGCGGACCTTTTCGCCCCGGTGTGGCCGGGGTGCCTCAGCTCCGGCGGTCAGACCACCCGCTCGACCATCATCTTCTTGATCTCGGCGATGGCTTTGGCCGGGTTCAGGTTCTTCGGGCAGGTGTTGGCGCAGTTCATGATCGTGTGGCAGCGGTAGAGCCGGAACGGGTCGTGCAGGGCATCGAGCCGGTCGCCGGTGTTCTCGTCGCGCGAATCGATCAGCCAGCGATAGGCCTGGAGCAGGGCCGCCGGGCCGAGGAACTTGTCGCCGTTCCACCAGTAGCTCGGGCACGACGTGCTGCAGCAGGCGCACAGGATGCACTCGTACAGGCCGTCGAGCTTCGACCGGTCCTCGGGGGTCTGGCGCCACTCCTTCTCCGGGGCGGGCGTCTCGGTCTGGAGCCAGGGCTCGATCGCGGCGTGCTGGGCGTAGAAGTTGGTCAGGTCGGGGACCAGGTCCTTCAGCACCGGCATGTGCGGCAGCGGGTAGATCCGGATCGCCCCGTCCTTGTCCTTCCGGGACATCATCGGCAGGGCGTTGTCGGGGCTCTTGCACTCCGCGATGCCCATCGTGCAGGCGAGCGCGTTCTGCCCCTCGATGTTCATGGCGCAGGAGCCGCAGATGCCCTCGCGGCAGGACCGGCGGAACACCAGGGTCGAGTCGACCTTGTTCTTGATCCACAGCAGCGCGTCGAGCACCATCGGCCCGCAATCGTCGCGGTCGACCTGATAGGTGTCGATCCGCGGGTTGGCCCCGTCATCCGGGTTCCAGCGGTAGATCTTGAAGGTCTGCAGGTTCTTGGACCCGGCCGGCGGCGCCCAGGAGCGTCCCGGCGTGATCTGGGAGTTTTTGGGAAGGTTGAACTGGGCCATTGCGGCGAGCCTTAATCCTGAGAGGCTATGATCAGCGAGCGAAAGCGGAGGCGGCCGGGTTCGACCGTAACGAGCGCGCCGGACGCGAGACCGTCGCCCATGCGATTGATCGCCTGCTCGACGAGGGGGCCGACATGGGCGGACAGGGTGATGTCCGTCCGGAGTTGCACGACGCTCGGCTTCGTGGCGCCCGTGCTCACCAGCAAGGTTCCGAAGTCGAGATCATTGGTGAGGATTGTGCGGTCTTCCGATCGCGCCCAGTCCACGATGTCCTCGTCCGGGGAATCTTCCGGCCCGACGCTCGCCCAATGAACGGCGTCGTGTCCGAGCTTTCCGAGGTAGTCCACCCAATCGGTCGAAAGATTCATGTCGATCACGAACCTCATGCCGCAGGCTCGAGCTCGACGTCGCGCGCTTGCGCGAGCCAAGCGCCGTACCGCATGGCTTCCAGCACATCCTCGTGTTCGAGATAGGGATAGCCCTGCAGCAACTCCTCGATGCTGACGCCAGCGCCGAGGTTGCCGAGGATCATGCCCACCGTCACACGCATCCCCCGGATGCAGGGCTTGCCGCCCATCACCGCGGGATTGACCGTGATACGCGGGAGACCCTTGAAGGTCCGGGTCATCAAGTCATCCTCCAGATGACCGGCAGGCCAGGACCTGCCGGCTTAGCTCTATCAGTACACCCGTGCCTTCGGCTCGATGTACTGGATCTCGTTCGACATCGTATAGGTGTGCACCGGCCGGTAATCGATGTTGACCTGGTGGCGGCCCTCGTCGAGCCAGGAGAGGGTGTGCTTCATCCACTCCTTGTCGTCGCGGTCCGGGAAGTCCTCGCGGGCGTGGGCGCCGCGGGATTCCTTGCGGTTGGCGGCCGATTCCATGGTCACCACCGCCTGGCCGATCAGGTTGTCGAACTCCAGGGTCTCGAGCAAGTCGGTGTTCCAGACCAGCGAACGATCGGTGATCTTCACGTCGGAGGCGGCGCTCCAGACCTTGTGGATCAGGCCCTTGCCCTCTTCCAGCACTTCGCCGGTGCGGAACACCGCGCAGTTGTTCTGCATGGTCTTCTGCATCTCGGCGCGCAGCTCCGCGGTCGGCGTCGAGCCGTTGGCGTGGCGGAAGCGGTCGAGGCGGTCGAGCGCCTTGTCGGTGGCGCCCTTCGGTAGTTCCTGGGCCCGGCCGTTCGGCTCGACGATCTCGGCGCAGCGCTTGCCGGCGGCGCGGCCGAACACCACGAGGTCGATCAGCGAGTTGGAGCCGAGGCGGTTGGCGCCGTGGACCGAGACGCAGGCCGCCTCGCCGATCGCCATGAGGCCCGGCACCACCGTGTCGGGGTTGCCGTCCCGCAGGGTCAGCACCTCGCCGTGATAGTTCGTGGGGATGCCGCCCATGTTGTAGTGCACGGTCGGGATGACCGGGATCGGTTCCTTGGTCACGTCGACGCCCGCGAAGATCTTGGCGGATTCGGAGATGCCCGGCAGGCGCTCGTGCAGGATCTTCGGGTCGAGGTGGTCGAGGTGCAGGTAGATGTGGTCCTTGTTCTTGCCGACGCCCCGGCCGTCGCGGATCTCCATGGTCATGGAGCGCGAGACGACGTCGCGCGAGGCGAGGTCCTTGGCCGAGGGGGCGTAGCGCTCCATGAAGCGCTCGCCCTCGGAATTGGTCAGGTAGCCGCCCTCGCCGCGCGAGCCCTCGGTGATCAGGCAGCCGGCGCCGTAGATGCCAGTGGGGTGGAACTGCACGAACTCCATGTCCTGCAGCGGCAGGCCGGCCCGCAGCACCATGGCGTTGCCGTCGCCCGTGCAGGTATGGGCCGAGGTCGCCGAGAAGTAGGCGCGGCCGTAGCCGCCGGTGGCCAGGATCGTGGTCTGGGCGCGGAACCGGTGGATCTCGCCGGTGGCTTGGTCGAGGGCGATGACGCCCCGGCAGCGGCCGTCCTCGTCCATGATCAGGTCGAGGGCGAAATACTCGATGAAGAAGTCGGTCTGGTTCTTCACCGCCTGCCCGTAGAGCGTGTGCAGCATGGCGTGGCCGGTGCGGTCGGCCGCCGCGCAGGTCCGCTGGGCGGTGCCCTTGCCGTAATCGGTGGTCATGCCGCCGAACGGGCGTTGGTAGATCTTGCCTTCGTCCGTGCGGGAGAAGGGCACGCCCCAATGCTCCAGCTCGTAGACGGCGGCCGGCGCGTTGCGCACGAGGTACTCGATCGCGTCCTGGTCGCCGAGCCAGTCCGACCCCTTCACGGTGTCGTACATGTGCCAGCGCCAATCGTCCGGCCCCATGTTGCCGAGCGAGGCCGAGATGCCGCCCTGCGCCGCCACGGTGTGCGAGCGGGTCGGGAACACCTTGGTGATGCAGGCGGTGCGCAGGCCGGCCTCCGAGCAGCCGACGGTGGCGCGCAGGCCCGCGCCGCCGGCCCCGACGATCACCACGTCGAAGGCGTGATCGTGGATGGTGTAGGCAGGCCCGCTGCCGTTGGTGCCGTTGGCGGCCATGATCGGCTCCTCGAAATGCAAGATGGCGGGGTTCAGGCCGGCTGTCCGAAGCCGATGCGCAGGACCGCGTAGAGGCAGGCCACGGCCACCAGGACCGCGTAGATGTTGTTGGCGAACACGGCGGCGATCTTCGTGCCCTGTCCGTGAATGTAGTCCTCGATCACCACCTGCATGCCGATCCGCATGTGGATCGTCACCGACAGGAGCGCCAGGATGAGAATGATCGAGACGAGGGGTTTGGCGATCAGCTGCGTCGCTTCGACGTAGCCCCTACCGGCCATGCTGGCGACGATCACCACGAAGGCCAGCATCAGGACGGCGTTCGCCGCCGCGGTCACCCGCTGTTGCCACCAGTGGCCGGCGCCGTGATGGGCGATCCCGAGGCCGCGGACGCGGGCGCGCGGGGTGCGGATGGAGACGCGGGTGTCCTGGCGGATCTCTTCCTTAGCCATGCCGGCCTCCCCTCAACGGACCAGAAGGGCGACCGCCCAGATGACGATGGTGAGCGCGATGGACCCGACCAGCGTCAGGCGGGCCATGCTCAGGCGCTTCTCCCGGTCGAAGCCGACGCCGGTGTCCCAGACCAGGTGGCGCAGGCCGCCGAGCATGTGGTGCATCAGCACCCAGGTGTAGGCGAACAAGATCAGCCGGCCGATCAACGAGCCGAAGAACCACGCGACGTAGGAATAGGCGGCCGGCCCGGATGCAAGCGACACCAGCCAGATCGCGACCAGCGCAGTCCCGCAGTAGAGCGCGGTGCCGGTAATACGGTGAAACACCGACATCGCCATCGTCCAGGTCCAGCGATAGATCTGGAGATGCGGTGAAAGCGGCTGTGCCACTGTCGGGCGGGCGGTGGGTGCCATTGGGTTGAAGCCTCGCAGCTGCGAACTGGACCGTCTCTAATCTGGTGGTAGCGCTAGTGCCTCCGGGCCCAAGCCGCAATGTGTCATGCTGCGGCGCAATGCGGGGGGCGTGTTGATAGCGCGGCGGATCTGTCACTTGAGTTGGCCCAGCAGGCGCCACCAGGCGTAATCGAGGGGTGCTGCGATCACGAGCGAGGCCAGGCCGAAGGCCAGGGTGAGTCGCGTGGCGTCCCGCAGGCGCACGCCGCCGAGTTCGCTGGCGAACACGATCGGGGGCGCCTGGTAGGGGAAGAACAGCGTCGAATAGCCGATCACCTGCACCGACACGACGGCGAGCGCCGACAGGCCGCTGGCCTGGGACATCTCCCCCGCCAGCGCCGTGTAGAGGGCTGGCGCCCCGTTGGCGGTGACGAGCAGCGTCAGGACCGTGCTGATGCCGGCGAGCACCGCGAAGTTCTGGGTCGGCGCGTCCGGGGTGAGCGGCGCGACGGCCAGCAGCCCATGGCCGAGCCGCGCCCCGAGGCCGGTCTCGTTCACCAGGGCGACCAGGCCCAGCAGCGCCGCGATGTAGAAGCAGGTCCGCAGGTTCACCTGCTGGAACGACTCGGGCGGCAGCACCCCGACCCGCGGCAGCAGGCAGATCACCGCGGCCGCGAGCCCCACCCAGGCCGGGGCGAGGCCGTGCAGGCTGTCGGTCATCCAGAGCGCCAGGGTGCAGGCGAGGATCACCGCCAGGCGCCGCTCCGCCCCAGAGACCGGCGGCAGCGCCGGGAGGGCCTGCGCGTCGGGGCTGAGCCGGTCGGGGAACAGGCGCACGATCAGCGCCACCAGCATGGCGCCCTTCACCACGGCCAGGACAGGCGCGTGCAGGACGAAGTAGGACAGGTAGGAGAGGTGTAGGCCGAGCACCTGCTCGGCGGAGCCGGCCATCACCAGATTCGGAACGTTGGCGGGCAGGATCGCCGCCGACAGGATCGGCGTCGCGACGCCGACCGCCAGGACCGCGCCGGTCCGCCCTGGCCGGCCCGGCGCCAGACCGAAGCCGTCGCAGAGCGCGAGCGTCACCGGGATCATCAGGGCGATCCGGCCGAGGTTGGACGGCATCACGAAGGCGATCAGGAAGCTGAGGGTCACCAGGCCGGCGATGAAGTGCGCGTAGGAGCCGGACAGGCGTCCGGCCAGCGCGCCGGCCATGCGGGCGCCGAGGCCCGTGCGGGTCATGCCCTGGCCCACGACCATGCCGGACAGGACCAGCCAGAACGCCGACGCCGAGAAGCCCGAGAACACGGTCGCGGCGCTTCCGAGGTGCAGCAGCATCGCCAGCCCGAAGAAGGCGAGCGCGGTGACGATCTCCGGCAGCAGCGCCGTGGCCCAGAGGCCCATGCACAGCACCAGCAGGGCGGCTGTCGCCGGAACGACCGCTCCTCCGCTCATCCGCCCCTCCCGCACTGCGTGCAAGAGCCTGCATGGGCCGGTCTGGAACCGTTCGCAATTCGGCAGTCCGCGACGCAGCCTTCGCGAACCGCGAAGGCCGACGGGTCCAGAAACCGTCCTCGCGCGTAAAAAAAGCCCGACCGTCTCCGGCCGGGCCTTCATGACAGCGATGGGGCCTTCGGACGGCGTTCAGTAGCCGTAGCCTTAGGTGCCGCAATAGGCCGGATCGTAACCGTAGCCGAAGGCACCGGTGCAGCTGTCGCCGTAGCCGTCGCCGGCCAAGCCGTATCCGACACCGCCGAGACCGTAGCCGACCCCCAATCCGAGGCCGACACCGGCAAGGCCATAGCCCAGGCCGCGGCCGTAGCCGCCTCCATAACCCCGGCCATAATAGCCGCGGTTGGCAAAGCCACGGCCGACGACGCCGCGATGGCCGATCAGACCGCCGCGTCCGGCATTGGCGAAGCCGCCGCGCTGGAAGCCACCGACTCCGACACCGCGGCCGACCCCGATGCCGGGATGACCGATACCCGCACCGCGGAAGCCGCCGCCGCCCAAGCCGGCCCCGCGGAAGCCGCCGCCACCC
>NZ_VRVD01000025.1:0-25368 GCF_008040015.1 Methylobacterium sp. WL18
GAGCAGGTCGAGGTCGGACGATGCGGTCAGGTAGGTGAGCCCGGTCACCGCCTCCCACAACAGGCCGCCGCCTGGCGGGGGCTGACGTTCTCCGGCCGCGCCATCGTGGCCGGCTACAGCATCGGCGATCTCGCCGCCTGGGGCGTCGTCGGTCGGATCGCCGACGCCGACGTCCTGGCCCTGGCGGCCCGGCGCGCCGAGGCCATGGATTCCGCCTCCGGGGAGGGGTTCGGGCTCGCCGGGATCCGGGGCCTCGGGCTCGACGCACTCGAATCCCTGGCCGGACGTCGCGCCTGCCACCTCGCTATCCGCAACGCCCCGGATAGCGGCGTCGTCGGGGGGCGACGCGATGCGCTCGAAGCCCTGTGCCGGGACGCCACCGGGGCGGGGGCGCAGCGGGCTGTGGTGCTACCGGTCCACACGCCCTCGCACACGCCGCTGCTGGCGGAAGCGAGCGATGCGTTCCGAAGCGCGCTCGGCGCCGTCACCCTGCACCACCCGCCGGCCGGCGCCCCGCGTCTCGTCACCGGACTCGACGGGGCGACGATGTTCCGGCCCGAGGATGGTCTCGACAAACTGGCACGCCAAATCTCCCATACAATCGACTGGGCAGCCTGCCTCGAAGCCGCCCGGGAATACGGCGCCGACCGGGTCATCGAACTCGGCCCCGGCCACGCGCTGGCCACGATGGCGCGGTCGGCCCTGCCCGACGCCCGGGTCCATGCGCTGGAGGAATTCCGGTCGCTCGACGGCGTCACCGCGTGGCTGACCCAACCCTAGGGCGAGGGGGCTTGCCCGCGAAGAATTCGGCCGGCCGCACGTAATTCTTCGCATATCACGAGTCATGTCGCAGGCCGACGCGCCAGCCCGCGAAGACTATTCGCAGTCTGGCCTCACCTTGACGCGAAGGCCAGACCGGTCGTAGCAGCCGGGCAGCAACGGGACGGGACAGATTCATGACAGCCAAGCGCGCGCTGATCACGGGGATAACGGGCCAGGACGGCGCGTATCTGGCGCAGCTGTTGCTGCAGAAAGGCTACACGGTCACCGGCATCGTGCGCCGCTCCAGCCATGCCGGGGTGTTCGACCACCGGTTGAAGTGGCTCGGCATCCTGGGCGACGTCGAACTCGTGGACGGCAACCTGCTGGACCAGTCTGCGCTGCTGCGGATCGTCCAAACCACCAAGCCGGACGAGATCTATAACCTCGCCGCACAGTCTTTCGTGACCTCGTCATGGCAACAGCCGCTGCTCACCGGCCAGGTGACCGGTCTCGGCGCCGTCCATATGCTCGAATGCCTGCGCTCGGTGGCGCCGAATGCGCGCTATTATCAGGCCTCGACCTCGGAAATGTTCGGGCTGATCCAGGAAGAGCGTCAGAGCGAGACGACGCCGTTCTACCCGCGCTCGCCCTACGGCGTCGCCAAGCTCTACGCGCACTGGATGACCATCAACTACCGCGAGAGCTTCGGGCTGCACGCGTCGAACGGCATCCTGTTCAACCACGAGAGTCCGCTGCGCGGCGTCGAGTTCGTCACCCGCAAGGTCACGGATGCCGTCGCCCGGATCAAGCTCGGCATGCAGAAGGAACTGCGGCTGGGCAACATCGACGCCAAGCGCGACTGGGGCCACGCCCGGGACTACGTCGAGGCCATGTGGCTGATGCTGCAGCAGGAAAAGCCCGACGACTACGTCATCGCCACTGGCCGGACCACCACGGTGCGGGACATGTGCGTGACCGCGTTCAAGCATGTCGGCCTGAACATCGACGACCACCTGATCATCGACCCGGCGTTCTTCCGTCCGGCCGAGGTCGAGGTGCTGCTCGGCAACCCGGCCAAGGCCAAGGCCACGTTCGGCTGGGAGGCGCAGACCAGCCTGGAGTCGCTGATCACCGAGATGGTCGACGCCGACATCAAGCGCCTCAGCGCCAACGCGTAGGGCGCGGCGAGCCTCGTCACCGGCGGGGTTCCAGCCCATAACACGCGCGTCATCCGCGAGAGAGGCGCGCCGTGAAAACCTATCAGCTCTACATCGACGGCCAGGACGTCGATCCGGTCGACGACTCTTGGTTCGAGTCCGTCGACCCCTACCGGGGCGAGCCCTGGGCCCGCATCCCCCGCGCCTCGAAGGCGGATGTCGACAAGGCGGTGGCGGCCGCCAAGCGTGCCATGTGGGATGGGCCCTGGGCCACCATGACCGCCTCGGCCCGGGGTAAGGTCCTGCGCCGGATCGGCGATCTCGTGGAGCGCGATGCGAAGGCGCTCGCCGAGGTCGAGGTCCGCGACAACGGCAAGCTGTTCGCCGAGATGTACGGGCAGACCCGCTACCAGCCCGAATGGTGGTGGTATTACGCGGGCCTCGCCGACAAGGTCGAAGGCGCCCAGGTGCCAATCGACAAACCCGAGACCTTCGCGTTCACCCGGCACGAGCCGGTGGGCGTGGTCGGAGCGCTGACCGCCTGGAACTCACCGCTGCTGTTCGTGGCCTGGAAATGCGCACCGGCGCTCGCGGCTGGCTGCGCCGTCGTGGTCAAGCCGTCTGAATTCGCCTCTGCCAGCACGCTGGAATTCGCCCGCCTCACCAAGGAGGCCGGGCTGCCGGACGGGATGTTCAACGTCATCACCGGCTACGGCGGCGAAGCTGGCAGCGCCATCGTGGAGCACCCGGACGTCGCCAAGATCACCTTCACCGGCTCTGATGTCACCGGCGCGAAGGTCTACGAGGCGGCCGCGCGTCAGATCAAGCGGGTGTCGCTGGAACTCGGCGGCAAGTCGCCCAACATCGTGTTCGCCGATGCCGACCTGAAGGCCGCGGCTGCCGGGGCGATCTCGGGCATCTTCGCCGCCACCGGGCAAACCTGCATCGCCGGCTCGCGGTTGCTCGTGCAGAACAGCATCCGTGAGGCCTTCGTCGAGCGGCTGGTGGCTCTGGCCCGCACCGCCCGGCTCGGCGATCCTATGCAGCCGGACACCAACATCGGGCCAATCACCACGCCGCCGCAATATGCGAAGGTGCTCGACTACATCGCGCTTGCCAAGAGCGAGGGCGCGCGCTGCGTCTTCGGCGGAAAGCCGGCCTCCGGTCCCGGCGTGATCGGCGGTCAGTTCGTCGAGCCGACGATCTTCACCGGCGTCACGAACGACATGCGCATCGCCCAGGAGGAGGTGTTCGGCCCGGTCCTGTCGATCATAGGGTTCGAGGACGAGACCGAGGCGCTGCGCCTCGGTAACGACGTGATCTACGGATTGGCGGCCGGCGTCTGGACACAGGACATCGGCCGCGCCCTGCGCATGTCGAAGGGCCTGCGTGCCGGAACGGTCTGGGTGAACACCTACCGCGCCGTGAGCTACATGATGCCGTTCGGCGGCATGAAGCGCTCCGGGATCGGCCGCGAGAGCGGCATCGAGTCGATCCGCGAGTACCTGGAGACCAAGAGCGTCTGGATCTCGACGAGCCGCGACGCCCCCGAGAATCCGTTCGTTATGCGTTAGGGGCGAAGCCGCACCGGCAAACATCAGCCCCAGCGCGGTGTGTTCCACCCCACCGCGTTGGGAAACCGCCTATCTTGAAAAATGCGTGGTCGACATTCGATCCGTGACGAGTTCGAACGGAACCCAATCGTACTGCTGCACGGGCTCGTGCCGGACCAACTTGAGGGCATCGTCGATCGCCCGCCGCGCTTGTAGGCCGGCATCCTGGTAGACCGTCACGGCCATGCGCTTGTGCTGCATCGCCCGCAGTCCGTCGGGCGTCGCATCGACGCCGCCGATTAGGATTCGATCCGTAGGGATCCCAGCCGCATCGACCGCGTCGGCGGCTCCAATCGCCATCTCGTCGTTGTTGGCGACGATGGCATCGGGCGCCGTCCCATGCGCCAGCCATCCGGCCACGAGCGCTGCGGCTTTCTTGCGCTCCCAATCCGCGACGCCTTCGGCGACGATGCTGATCCCCGGGAAGGCCGCGGCGACCTCTTTGGCGCCCTGCGTGCGAAGTGCCGAGGCTGTGTGGCTCGGCGGCCCCTGGATGATCGCCACCCGACCTTTGCCGTCCAGCATCTGGGCGAGCTTTCTCATCTGCAGACGGCCGGCGACGAAATCATTGGACAGGACGAACGCCACGCGTCCGGCAAACCAATCCTCCCGGGGGCCGTTATTGGCATAAACGAGGGGGATGTCGGCGTCCTGGGCCAAGCGGGTGATCGTCGCGTTCGTCGTCGTATCGGCTGGCAGGACCACGAGCGCATCGACCTTGGCAGCGATGAATTGCCGGATCTGCTCGACCTGCATCTCGCCCTCGCCCTGGGGCGCGTAGGCGAAGCGCACCGAGCAATCGGGCAGGCTCTTGGCATAGCTTTGGATGCCGTCGCGGAGGAGCGCGGTGAACCCGCTCGGCTCGACCATCGCCACGCCGATCTCGGCCGACACAGCCGGTGTCGACAGGTTCGCCAGGGCGAACATGAACGCCGCCGGCCACCAGCCACCCACGCGGGCTGATCTCCGGGCCGTACCGCCAAGAGCTAACCGAAGAACCGCCTGCACAGCACCGCGTGTTCGGGAGGCGGACCAGCCGCAAAGCGTTTCGATCATGGCCCTTGCACCTGCCTTGGGGGCGCGCCGCCGACATCCGCCCCGGTCCGGCATCAGCGCGCGAAGAATCAACGGTTTCGAGGCGGCACCGACGGCACCGACGGCGCCGCGCTCAAGCCGGCCGTATCGATGGTTTACCGGCTTGGCAAAGTGTCGCCAGCCGAACGGGCCCGTCACGTCAGGCCGCCCTGATGCTCTTGAGGAACCGCTGGACCTCGTCGCCCAGGCGTTCCGCGTCGCGGGACAGGGTGCTGGCTGAGGTGAGCATCCGGTCGGCGGCCGCCCCGGTATGCTCCGCCGTCCCGGCCACCGTGCTGATGTTCGCCGTCACTTCGCCGGTGCCGTTGGCGGCCTGGGAGATGTTGAGCACGATCTCCTGCGTGGCAGCGCCCTGCTGCTCGACGGCTGCCGCAATCGAGGCAGCCGTTCCGCTCATATCGCGGACCCGCGTGGCGATCCCCTCAATCGCTGCGACGGCATCGGAGGTGGATGCCTTGATGACCGAAACGTGGCTGGCGATATCGTCGGTCGCGCGCTTCGCTTCGCCGGCGAGCTGCTTGACCTCGGCGGCAACCACCGCGAATCCACGACCGGCATCGCCGGCCCGAGCCGCCTCGATGGCGGCATTCAGGGCGAGCAAATTGGTCTGAGCCGCGATCTTGGCGATCAGCTTGACCACGTCGCCGATCCGGTCCGCTGCGCCGCTGAGGACCCGCACGAACGCGATGGTCTGGGTGGCCTCCATCGCTGCACCGTTGGCCATGGCGGCGGACAATTCAGCCTGGCGTCCCACCTCTTGGACCGAGGCGCCGAGTTCGTCGGCGGCGGCGGCGATCATCCGCACATTGGATTCGGCCTGTTCGGCCGCCGCCGCGACCGTGGTCGATTGGCTCGCCGTCTGCCCGGCCGCCGCACTCATCTGGTGGGCGGTTCCCTGGAACTGCAACACGGCGGCGGTGACCGTACCGACAATCTCGCCCACCGTCTCCTCGAACCGCTCCGCCATGTCGTGCATCACGACCTTGCGCTGCTGTTCCGCTTCAATGCGGAGCTGAGCGGCCTCGTCTTCCAGGGACTTGGCGTGAAGCATGTTCTCCTTGAACACCTGAACGGCTCCGGCGATCGCACCGATTTCGTCGCCGCGATCGCCCTCTGGAACCACCACGGCGAGATCGTTCTCGGCAAGCCGCGCCATAACCCGGGTCATCGTCGCGATCGGTGCGGCGACGCGACGGACGATGAACCAGCTGATAGCTATCGTGAGGAGTGCCGCGACGGCCAACGCAACGAAGACCGCGAGCCGCGACGTGGCGCCGACCGCATCGGCCTCCGCCATCTGCTCGAAGGCCCGCGCTTGCCGGTGGACCAGGACGGAATCCACCGACTGCGTGAACGCCACGGCATCAGCCTGGAATGCCTCGGCGAACACCGTGTCGGCGAGTTCGCGCTCACCTGCCCGATCCAGCGCCGTCGCTTCGGCCTCCACGGCCAGGAAGTGTTGCCAGGCCTCGCGCAAGCGATGCGCCAGAATGCGCTCGTCGGCGCCGACAATGGTCGGGGCATAGGCACTCCAAGCCGAGGAGAACGCCTCCTGGGCCTTGCCGGCTTCGTCGAGATGACGGCGCCTCTCTATGTCCGACCGGGCATTGTGAGCTTGGACATCCAGGGCGCGTAGCTCCTGGCTGAGCGCCTTCATCCGTCCAAGAATCGTGACCGCTTCGATCTCGCTGGAGACCGACCGACTCACCGTGTTGATCATACCCATCCGAAATACAGAAAACAATCCTATAGCCGCCGATATAACGAACAGGGCTACCGAAGAGCCGATGATAATAGATCGGATGTTGAGAGCAGAGGCTTTTCTTTTTCGCTGTAATGCGAGGTCCATTTGATATAACCTGAAATAAAGCGTCATTATGTGTTAGCATATTTTTCTTAATCATTCAACACATCTCTATCAAAATTTTTATGTTTGAATGTCATTCAATTGCAAGACAGTTGACTTGTGTGGATGAAGTAAACTAGATACTGATATAAAGTTGTTATATTATACAGTAAAAATCAGATTTAAGTTAGATTTACTCCGTGCTATCATTGCCCAAGACGTTGACCGGATCGATAAGACCGACGTTCGAAGTCGAATTGCAGCCAACCTGAAACAATGGCGGGCGGGTAGATGCCAGAGTCAGGCGCGCCGGCCGTGAATGACCGAGCCGCGATAGCGTTCGCTGATGAAATCGGCGACCTCCGCAGATGTCAGCAGGCTGACGAGGCGCAGGATGCGCTCGTCCTGCGCCAAGGCCTGCGTCGTCACGAGGACATTCGCGTACGGATTGCCCTCGGCACGCTCCATCGCGAGCGCATCCCGAGTCGGGTCGAGCCCGGACTCCAAGGCATAATTGCCATTGATGACCGCCACATCGACGTCGTCGAGGGAGCGCGGCAGCTGCGCCGAGGCGACTTCGACAAAACGGAGGTCTCTTGGGTTCCCGGCGATGTCCTGCACCGTTGCGAACGTCCCGTCTCGACCCGAATGGAGCCGGATCAGTCCGCTCGCCCCGAGGAGCTTCAGCCCCCGGCTGAAATTCGGGACGTTGTTCGGCAAGGCGACGCGCGCCTCTCGCTGCACCGCCTCGAGGGTCTTCAAGCGCCGGGAGGAGATCCCGAGGGGCTCGACATGGACGGCGGCGATCACCGCGAGTCTGACCCCGAGTTGCGCCTCTTCCGCGCGCAGGTACGGCACGTGCTGGATGGGGTTCGCGTCGGCGTCACCGTCGCGCAGGAGGGCGTTCGGGCGGATATCGCCGGTGGTTTCGATGAGTGTCAGGGGAAACCCTGGATCGAGCGTCCGTTCGACGAACTCGAGGATCTCCTTATGCGGAACCGAGGAGGCGACTATACGGAGGGCCGTAGCGGCTCAGGCTCCGCTGGCGGCCAGCGCAAGCGCTCCGGGTAGAACGCTACGGCGTGTCGTCGTCATCCGTGCCTCGCGTTCAACCGGGGAGGGGGTAATGGACCGGTTGGTCATCGCCGTTCAGGCGATTCGGGTCACCCTTACTGTGCCGCCGCACTGGCGATTTTCGCCGATCGTTCACCCATCAACACTGCACGTATGGCGTGCGCGGCTTGATGCGGCGCGCGTTCCAGGGCGCGACGGATCGCCGTGATGGGTCCAGTGCAGACCGAGGACACGACGGAGCGTCCGGGTCGAGCGGTTCCCTTCGACTCGAAACCGACCACAGCGTGGGTCTGAGCTTCGATCGAACGCCCAGCGCGCAGAGGGGCTAGGCCCGGGCTGCCAGGCCGCGCGCGTCTGAGCGTCTCGTCGAGCGTGACGAGGTCACCCTGTGCCACCGCCGCGCAGATGTCGGCATCCGTCGTGTCCGCAAGGATGACGAGACCCAAGGCGTGAAGGGTCGCATCGTCGGCAGACCGGACTTGCCGTCGGAGTTCGGTCGTCGCCCGCCGGCGCAGACCGGCGAGAGCTTCCGCCTCCGTGCGGCCGGCCAAGTACCCATCACGATACCAAGCCACGGCCGCGTCCACCGAAGCAGGGTCGGCCGTCGCGAAGATCGGCACGTTGTGGAGTATCTCGGCCCGCGCCGCCTGTGGGCTCGAATCGGCATCGAGTGTGGAATCGGGAAAGCGGTCGGTTCCGACCATCCCGGTGACGACGCCCGCCGCGCGCAGCCGGGTGGGTTCCGGAACCCAGATATCCTTGGGCGCCACCGTCATGGTCTGCGCGACGAAATCCGGCGCCACGCCTGCCGCGAGATAGGCTGCCCGTTCGACATCGGGATCGACCGCCTCCATGCGGCCGCCCGGTCCAAGCTCGTAGGGCGCATGAAAACCGAGTTGCCCGCCCACGGCCAGATAGCGGGCTCGTCCCTGGACGAAGACAAGGGTGCACGCGGAGGCGCAGGCATCCGGCACGTAGGTCACGAGGTGCCGCCGCGCGACCAGCGCCCCGAGCGCCATAGCTTCATCGACCAAGCCGCCATCGCTGGTGAGGTGAAGGCGTTCGACGCGCGGGTTCGTCGCGAGCAACGCGGCGACGCGCGCCGCCACGCCCTCCGTGAGATCGCCGGCCAACCGAATATCCCGGCCGCCCGGGCCGAGGGTTACCCGTGCCGCCACGTCGGATGGCTCCTCGCTGAAAACGCTGGCACGGCCGGCCAACTCCCGCCTCGGGACGGGTGGGCCCCCATCAGAAAGCGGAGAGATGGCTGCTGCGCAGATGGCACCGATCATGACAGCGCGCAGCAGCACGCGCGCCGGGAGACCCTGCCCGGGCGTTTGAATCATTGGCATGATGTGAGACTCTCGCCTGGAGCGCATCACCCCTCGCCGCCGCCGTCGAAAACGCAGCGCGGCGTCAACCAGAGTGAAGGCGACTATGTCGGACGCTTGAGCCCGACGACGCAGCAGAACCTATTGAAGGTAGGCGACGAACATCTCGGCGACGGCGCGCGCCGCGTACTCCGCCGGACTTTCGCCCTGCCAGACGGGAAAGGCCTCGACGATACTTCGCCCACCGAGGATGCGCGAGACCTCGTCGGCCATGAGACCCTCGTCGAGGGCGTTCGCTTGAGCTGCACGCCCGTGCGCATAATAGCGCGGCCCACCGAAATCCGCGGACGTTTCCGAGAAAGCGATACTTGTCGGGAGAGCAGTATTACCGAATGTCGCGAAATATGAATCTGTGTGCGTATTCATAGCGGATCATCTCCAAGGCATCATCACCGGTTCGCGTCGATTTGATGAGCCGACAGCACCGCGCCGAAGACGAATTTCCAGAGGTGATTTTCTGTAAGCGCGCGAACATTTCTCCTCCTACCGGCAGCCATGCCGATCTGCCCAAGGATGAGGTATTTTTATTGCACAGATCTAAGAATGTGTTTCCAAATGTCTGGCTTCGTGCAACGCAAAATTGTTGGCCGATCGCTATTTAAGGGAAGGGATTGGTCTCGGACGGGATAGTTCGTGCGTCATCCGACATACGGGTGAAGGGAGGCGAGTGAGGGGAGGTCAGATCTACGACATCGAATACGCGCACCGAGAGACGTATGAGCCGTATTTTACCGCCTACTGCCTCACCGGTAGCCCTAGAACCCGTTAGCGCTTGGCAATCCGCAAGCAGGGCGGTCAGTTGCTCGATGACGCCTCGAAGGCTATCGCGCATCGACGTGGTCGGTACGTCCAAGGCAGACAGGCTGTGCCCGGCAGCGAGACTTTACCCGCTTCTGCTTCCGAGTAGGTCGGGCAAGGGTGATGCTGGAGCGGGGAGGATGCGCCATCGCCCCAAAAAAACGGAGACGTTCGACCGCTCCCTGCACCGATACGGAACACTCACAGACGCAGACAATCAGATCGACGTTACACTGATGTATATAATTGCGTTGGCTTAAGCGCCAATAAATGGTTTGATATTCATCGTTCAACCGGCGCTGGCGAAAGATCTTTGCCGAAAGTAATATAATCTGTAAGCCGCTTCAAAAGGAAGATTTCGGCGCTATTTGAATACTGTGGGCAATTTAAAAAATATATTTATGATATATAGGCTGTTATATACATCATTTTATAAAATTAAATCGTAAAATGATATGAAGTTCTGGCCATATCATCAGAACTTCATGGACTCTCTGAATCGGATCACCAGTCCGGGCTATAGACCGCGCTATAAGATGAATGGTTGGCGCCCCAAGCAGGATCGACCATCTTGGCAAGCGCTTTTCGCGCGATCTCAACACGTTGTTGGCGTTCCTCGTGGGGAAATTCTGGGCATCCGAGTACGCTGATGCATGCGGAAAGACAGGCTCGATACTGTCCTGTGTTAAAAGCGATCACAGAAAACTTATCCCGCAATCCATAGTTATACATCCAGTGCTGAACAAAAAGTCCGTCCGTTGGCGCTGATAACTCAAGCCCCGATTCGGCATAATGGTACGCTTCGACGTAGCGTTTTTTGTCCTGGCAATATCGGCTGACGTAATAGACTGCCTCAACTCGGCGGGGGTTGATTGCGATAGCTTTATCGAAGCAGGAAACAGCTTCATCAAATGGCTCGTCAAGATTGTCCATCAAAAGGGCAGCGCCCAGATAACTGATGTAGATTTCCTCCTCCCAAAACCCCATGGTCGTACGGTTGAGGTAGGCCTGCAAAGCTTTACGTTTTTCGCCGCAGTCACGATAACTGTTTGCTAGATAGTACATATAGCGCGACAATAGATATGGATCTTTTTCAATCTTTAGAGCTTTTTCGAAAATCTCAGCGTCCCGTGCATACGTGCTCTCATCGCGACGCCGCGCGCCATCGTGCCCCCGTCGCATTGCGAGCGGCAACGACGTGTCAGTCCAGACCGGCTCCTCACATTCTGCAAACTCGTGCAGGACGCCTCGATAACGCCAGGGCAACGCATTCTTGAAAAGCTGCGTCCGTGGGTACCGCATCGTGGTGTCGTGAATTTGTAGGGTGTACCCTGGAGCATCCAGATCTGGCATTTTGTAGTTGCCTGGAAGCGCCGTTCCACCGTGCGCGGCAATCAGCTCGTCGTCGGCATCGATGACGAGCGTGTAGTCCCCATGTGGTCGCGCGAGTTCGAGCGCCTCCGTACGGTTATGACCAAAATCGACCCATGGACGCTCCAGCAAGGTGCCCGGAACATCGGCCAGGGCGGCACGAATGATGTCCTGCGTTCCATCGGTTGAACCCGTATCCACAATGACCCAATGATCAATAATTGCCCGTACTGAGTCGAGACAGCGCCGAATGACTGGCGCTTCGTTCTTGACGATCATTGACAGGCAGATCTTTTGACCAGAAGGCGTCATCGTAGAATTGCTTTCCGACGCAGTGATGCGTCGATTCCGTTGAATGTGATTCCAGTTAGTACCGCGACGATGCGACAATCGCAAAGCGTCGGCCCCACGGACCGCTGAAGTTTTTCTTAACGCGGCGGAACAAACAGTACAATCTGTGGAATTACTATTTATATTTATTGTATTTAATGTCAATAGAACCAAATTTTAACTCAATATTTGGCAGAAAATGACTTTTATCTCTTTGGAGTATCAGGATTTGGGCGATTGATCTTATAAAATTGATCCCGGGGACACGCTGATCCGACGCGCGCCCGGCGAAGCCTTCGAGATCTCATCCCACCAAGCGCGAAGCCTCGCGCACCTGACGGGTGGCGCGGTCTACCTGCTCGCTGGCCTGGGCGATCGTATCCATGCCGGCCGCGATGGTCGAGACCCCGTGGGAGACCGTCTGCATGCTGCCGGACATCTCGCGCGTGACCGCGGATTGCTCCTCCACGGCCGCGGCGATGCTCGAGGAGACGTCGCTCAAGGTCCGGATCGTACCCTGGATGGTGTCGATCGCACCGACTGCTTCACGGGTGGCCGACTGGGCGGCGGCGATCTGATTGCGGATCTGGTCCGTGGCGCGACCCGTCTGTTCGGCGAGAGCCTTGACCTCGGACGCGACGACCGCAAAGCCGCGGCCGGCCTCGCCGGCGCGCGCCGCCTCGATGGTCGCGTTGAGTGCCAGGAGGTTCGTCTGCGCGGCGATGCCGGCGATGAGCCCGACCACGTCGCCGATCTGCGCGGCTTGATCGCTCAAGCCGGAGACGATGCTGCCGGTCTGCTGCGTCTGCGTCACGGCCTGGCCCGCCATCGACGCCGCGTGGCTGACCTGCTGGCTGATCTCGCTCACGGAGATCGAAAGTTGCTCGGCGCCGGACGCCATGGCCTGGATATCGATGGAGACGCGGCCGGCGGTATCGGCCGCCGTCCCGGTCTGACGCGTCACGTCCTCGACGGCTCGACCGATCGCGTCGAGGTCAGCACCGATCGCCTGCTGGGCCTCGGCGCGACGCTGGCGCTCTCGGACTTGGGCGGTGATGTCGGTTGCGAACTTGACGACCTTGACCGGTCGCCCGCTCGCATCGTTGATCGGGTTGTAGGTCGCCTGGATCCAGACCTCGCGGCCGTCCTTGCCGATCCGCCGGTACTCGGCGGACTGGAATTCGCCGGCCGCCAGCGCTGCCCAGAAGGCGCGATAGGCCTCACTGGACCGTTCCGCGTCGGTAACGAACAGTTCGTGGTGACGTCCGACGATCTCGTCGAGCCGGTACCCGACGGCGTCCAGAAAGTTCTGGTTGGCGCTCAGGATCGTCCCGTCGAGCGTGAAGGCGATCACCGCCTGCGACTGGTGAAGCGCGGCGATCTGGCCGTCGAGGTCGAGGGCGCGCAACTTTTGCGACGTGATATCGGTGGCGAACTTGACGATCTTGGTCGGCCTGCCGGCACGATCGAGCACCGGGTTGTAGCTCGCCTGGATCCAGACCTCGCGGCCGCCCTTGCCGAAGCGCTTGTATTCCGCGGTCTTGTACGTGCCGAGTCGCAGCTTATCCCAGAACTGGCGATAGGCCTCGCCCTCGCGCTCCGCCGGGTCGACGAACAGACTGTGGTGGCGCCCGCGGATCTCGGCGACGGTGTAGCCCATCACTGCGAGGAAATTGTCGTTGGCATCCAGAATGGTGCCGTCCAGGGCGAATTCGATCGTCGCGAGGGACCGGCTCAGGGCGGCCAGCTTGGCGTCCCGGTCGCGCGCGCCCACCAGGCGATTGAACATGATGTCCTCCGGAAGCTCTGACGGGATGCAACGCGTGCTGGCGCCGTGCGTCGCGGTTTTTCTTCAGGCGGCTGTATCAGGAAGTGGATTGACTGCAGGTTAAATGGTCGAACATGAAATAAACGACGACTGTTTGGCTCGCGGGCCGCGTCCAGCCCGTAGCTTTTAGCGGCGCACGCAGGGGTTGCATGCGTAAATATCGTCTCTTAATCTATGATACGCCGTAGTTTCTGTTTTTCGTCGATAATTATACACACTGTCGGCAGGCCCTTTCTGGCTCGTGCGGTTCTGCAACGTGTCCGTGCATTGCACGCGTTCCCATCGACCAGTGCGAGGCTGTTCCAATCGCGAGGATTTGAGAGCCGAGCAACGCTGTATCGAACTGGCCGTCTCGAAACGCACCAGAGGACGCGCGCTCAGCCGGTTCGGCCGATCGTCGCCTCGATCCGGCCGGACGGCTCGTCCGTGGGGAGGAACACCGTTCCGGGGTTGTCCAATCCGAACGGCCTGAGATCGATCGGCACATAGTGCTTGTTCGGCATCACGAAGGCGATCTCGGCCACCTCCGGGACCGCGTCGAGCGCGGCCTCGCCCATCCGGTACATGCTGTCCTGCACGCCGCGGCTGTAACGCGTCCCGAACACCGTCAGCAGCGTCGAGAGGATCCGCGCGTTCGCCACCTCGTAATCCGCCGGAGGCGACGACCAGGTCCAGGTGGCGTCCATGCTCGTGGCGGCGATACGGTCGGTGGCGTCCGGCAAAGTGCGGTAGCCGTCTGCGACGAAGCCGGTCCAGCCGGATTGCGTGGTCTTAATGAAGGTGTAGCCGCGCAAGCCCGACGACAGGATCGACCCCGAGCGGTCCGCGTGCAGCCCAACGAAGCCGAAGCCGTTGCCGTCGCGGGTGAAGGTATGGCCGTGCGGTATTCCCGCGATGGCGTGACGCAGCCAGCGGGTCTCCTCGGCCTCGATCGCCACGGCCTCGACCTGCGGGTAGGTGTCGAGCAGGACCTTTGCAACGGCAGCCACGAACGCTTCCGCATTCAGGGACGGGTTCTTGGCCGCCGTCACGTTGACGATGTTCTTCATGCTGTCCGTGGCGATGCAGGCCCGATTGTCGCCCTGTATCCAGGCGTCCTCAAATTGACCCGTCAGGATCACCGAAAGCGTCAGCTCCCGCGGCACATGGTGGTCGCCGGAACGGGTCAACCGTAGGACCCGGACGCGATCCTTGCCATACCGCGATGCTATCAGAGCCATGATGATCTCCGAGAGGATGTTCGAAGCCTGAGCTTAGGACCGGAGGCGCCATATCTCCACCGCGTCCCTTGACCGACGCCGCGCATCGGCCGGCATATGGTGAGGCCGGACAGCGATCCGGGCGATTCGAGGCCAAGGAGGGCGTGTGGACCTCAACACGATCGACACCATCCTCCGCCCGAATGCGCGTGCCGACCTGCCGGATTGGCAGGACGGCGACGCCTGTCTGGCCGGCGGGACTTGGCTGTTCTCGGAGCCGCAGCCGACGACGCGGCGGCTCGTCGACCTCGCGTCGCTCGGCTGGTCGCCGCATGCCGTCGATCCCGACGGCCTGACGCTGGCGGCGACCTGCACCATAGCCCAGCTCGACCGGCTGGAACTGCCGTCGAACTGGATTGCAGCTCCGCTCGTCGGGCAGTGCTGCCGGGCCCTGCTGGGGTCGTTCAAGATCTGGAACGTCGCGACGGTCGGCGGCAACCTGTGCATGGCCCTGCCGGCCGGGCCCATGACCGCGCTAACCGCGGCTCTCGAGGCGACCTGCGTGATCTGGGCATCGGATGGCGGCGAGCGCCGTCTCCCGGTCACGGACTTCGTCCTCGGGCCGCAACGGAATGCACTCCGACCGGGGGAGATCCTGCGCAGCGTGATCATCCCGGCCGCCGCCCTGACCCGCCGCACCGCGTTCCGGCGCATCAGTTTGAGTCCGAACGGCCGTTCGGGGGCGCTGCTGATCGGCACCAGAGAGTCCGACGGCGCCTTCGCGCTCACCGTCACGGCCTCGATCCGCAAGCCCCTGCGCCTTGCGTTCGCGGGCCTGCCGGATCGCCGGGAACTCGCCCGGGCACTGGAGGCCGCGATCCCGGACGACCTCTGGTACGACGACGTGCACGGAAAGCCGGAGTGGCGGGCGCACATGACCCGCCACCTCGCGGAGGAGATCCGCGAAGCGTTATCCGACGAGGCTGCTGCATGAGATTCACGGTCAACGGCCACGCGCATACCGGCGAGCCGCGCCCCGGCCAGTGCCTGCGCACCTACCTGCGCGAGACCGGCTGGTACGGCGTCAAGAAGGGCTGCGACGCCGGCGATTGCGGCGCCTGCACGATCCATCTCGACGGCGAGCCGGTGCATAGCTGCCTGGTCCCGGCCTTTAGGGCCGAGGGCCGCAGCATCACCACCATCGAGGGTCTGGCCGGTCGCTGCCAACCGGGCGATGCGGCGCCCGACGTAATCCATCCGGTGCAGGCGGCGTTCCTGGCCGCCCAGGGCTTCCAGTGCGGTTTCTGCACCTCCGGCATGATCATGACCGCCGTGACCCTGAACCAGGGGCAGAAGTGGGACCTTGGTACGGCCCTGAAAGGGAATTTGTGCCGCTGCACCGGATACCGTGCGATCCGGGATGCCGTTGCGGGGATCGCCCATCGCGATGTCGCCGGGGAGGGAGACCCGATCGGCCGGAATCTGCCGGCCCCGGCCGCGCCCCTGGTGGTGACGGGGCGGGCGCGCTTCACCCTCGACGCGCCGCCGGACGGCGCTCTGCACCTGAAGGTCCTCCGCTCGCCGCACGCCCATGCCCGCATCGTCGCGATCGACACCGCGGCGGCGAGCGCCGTGCCGGGGGTCGTCGCGGTGCTGACCCACGCGGATGCGCCACAGCGGGCATTCTCCACCGGCCGCCATGAGGATCCGCGCGACGACGCCGCCGACACGCGCGTCCTCGATTCGATCATGCGTTTCGTCGGCCAGCGGGTCGCGGCCGTCTTGGCCGAGACCGAGGCCGCCGCGGAGGCCGGCTGCCGGGCGCTGACGGTTACCTATGAATTGCGACCGGCCGTCCTCGATCCCGCGTTCGCCCTCGCCGTGGATGCGCCGATCATCCACGATCCGGCGGACCGGCCTGGCGCGGACGCGCCTCCGCTGGCGCGCCATCCGAACTTGGCCGCCGAGGTCCACGGCCAGATCGGCGACGTGGAGGCGGGTTTCGCCGAGGCCGATGTCGTCTACGCCGAGACCTTCCGATCACAGCGGGTCCAGCACGTTGCCCTGGAGACGCATGGCACCGTCGGGTGGCGCGACCCGGACGGGCGGCTGACGCTGCGCACCAGCAGCCAGGTGCCGTTCCTGACGCGCGACGCCCTGTGCGACCTGTTCGGGCTCGAACGGGATGCGGTTCGGGTCCTGTGCGGCAGGGTCGGCGGCGGTTTCGGTGGCAAGCAGGAGATGCTGACCGAGGATCTGGTCACGCTCGCGATCCTGCGCACCGGCCGGCCGGTGGTTTGGGAGCTGACCCGCGAGGAGCAGTTCATCGCGACCACCACCCGCCACCCGATGCAGGTCGCCGTGAAGGTCGGTACCCGCCGGGACGGGCGGCTCACGGCGATCAGCCTCAACGTGCTCTCCGATACCGGCGCCTACGGCAACCATGCCGGCGGCGTGATCCATCACGGGTGCAATGAGGTGCTGGCCGCCTATAAATGCCCGAACAAGCGGGTCGACGGCCGTGCCGTCTTCACCAACACGGTGCCGTCGGGCGCCTTCCGGGGCTACGGGCTGAGCCAGACGATCTTCGCCCTCGAATCGGCCCTCGACGAAGTCGCCCGCTCGCTCGGGATCGACCCGTTCGCGTTGCGCCGGATCAACGCCGTCCGTCCGGGCGACCCGATGGTGTCGAATAGCCTAGAGCCGCACGACGTGGTCTTCGGCAGCTACGGACTCGACCAATGCCTCGATCGTGCTGAGGAGGCCCTGCGCGCCGATCCTGGGCCGGAACCCGAGCCCGGCTGGCGGGCCGGCACCGGCATGGCGATGGCCATGATCGACACGATCCCGCCCCGCGGCCATCATGCCGACGCGCGGGTGAGCCTGGATCCGGACGGCGGTTTCACCGTGCGGG
Organism: Methylobacterium sp. WL18; assembly: GCF_008040015.1. NCBI lineage: Bacteria > Pseudomonadati > Pseudomonadota > Alphaproteobacteria > Hyphomicrobiales > Methylobacteriaceae > Methylobacterium > Methylobacterium sp. WL18. The sequence continues at coordinate 17,379 of NZ_VRVD01000025.1, forward strand.
TCGGCACGGCCGAATTCGGCAACGGGACCGCCACGGTCCATCGCCAGATCGCGGCCTCGGCACTCTGCGCTGCCCCCGACCGCGTCCGGGTCGCGGGGGCGGATACCGACGCCGTCGACCACGACACCGGCGCCTACGGCAGCACCGGCACCGTGGTTGCCGGCTTGGCGGTGCTCCGCGCGGCCGAGGCGCTGGCGGTGATGATCCGGGCGCGCGCAGCGGAGATATCCGGTACGGGGATAGACGCATGCCGGCTGGCCGGAGACGCCGTGGCGGTGCCCGGCGGATCCCTGCTGCTGGCGGAGATCGGCCCGCTCGAGGCCCGGGGCCGGGCCGATGGCAGCCCCCGTTCGGTGGCGTTCAACGTCCAGGCCTTCCGGGTGGCCGTCCACCCGGTGAGCGGCGAGGTCCGCATCCTTCGGAGCGTCCATGCCGCCGACGCCGGACGGGTGATCAACCCGATGCAATGCCGCGGCCAGGTCGAGGGCGGGATCGCGCAGGCGATCGGCGCCGCCCTGTATGAGGATGTCTCCATCGACGCCGGAGGCCGGGTCACCACCCGGACGCTGCGCGACTACCACATCCCGGCCTGCGCCGACGTTCCGGACACGGAAGTGCTGTTCGCTGAGACCCACGACAGCGTCGGGCCGCTCGGCGCGAAGTCGATGAGCGAGTCGCCGTTCAATCCGGTGGCGGCGGCCCTCGGCAACGCGATCCGCGACGCAACCGGGGCCCGGCTCACCGCGACACCCTTCGCGCCCGACAGGATCTTCCGGGCCACGATGGCCGGCCGCGGCGGGGAGGGGTGATGGACGACGCGCGCAAGGTCGCGATCCCAGCGGCCGGGCAATCCGGCCTCTTGGAGCGCCGATTCCGGCTCGCCGAGCACGGCACCACCGTGCGCACGGAACTGCTTGCGGGCCTGACCACCTTCCTGACGATGGCCTACATCGTGTTCATCAATCCCAGCATCCTGGCCGATGCCGGCATGCCCAAGGGCGCGGTGTTCGTGGCGACCTGCCTGGTCGCGGCACTCGGCTCGCTGGTGATGGGCCTGTACGCCAACTACCCGATCGCCCTGGCGCCCGGGATGGGGCTCAACGCCTACTTCGCCTACGTGGTCGTGCTCGGCATGGGCTTCACCTGGCAGGCGGCGCTCGGCGCGGTGTTCATCTCCGGCCTCTGCTTCCTGGCCGTCACCCTGACGGGCCTCCGGGCGATCATCGTCGACGGCATCCCGCGCTCGATGCGGATCGCCCTCACGGTCGGGATCGGGTTGTTCCTGGCCGTCATCGCGCTCAAGAACGCCGGCATCGTGGCTGCCAGCCCGGCGACGTTCGTGACCCTCGGCGACCTGCACAAGCCGAGCACGGTGCTGGCGGTGATCGGCTTCCTGATCGTCGCCGCGTTGTCCGCCCGAGGGGTGAGGGCGGCCCTGCTCACAAGCATCCTGACGGTCACGGGGCTGAGCTTTTTCGTCGCCGGCAACACATTCGAGGGCGTGGTCTCGATGCCGCCCTCGATCACGCCGACCTTGTTCGCCCTCGACCTCTCAGGCGCCCTGTCGGGGGGCCTGCTCCACGTCGTCCTGGTGCTCTTTTTGGTCGAACTGTTCGACGCGACCGGCACCCTGATGGGGGTGGCGAGCCGCGCCGGATTGCTCACCGACGGCCGAATGCAGCGCCTCGACCGCGCGCTCCTGGCCGATTCCACTGCGATCTTCGTGGGCTCGCTGCTCGGCACATCGAGCACCACCGCCTATCTGGAAAGCGCCTCCGGGGTGGCCGAGGGCGGACGCACCGGGCTGACCGCCGCCACCGTGGCGGTGCTGTTCCTAGCCTGCCTGTTCTTCGCGCCGTTGGCCGGCGCGGTCCCGCCCTATGCCACTGCGCCGGCGCTGTTCTACGTCGCCTGTCTGATGCTCCGCGAGCTGGTGGATCTCGCCTGGGACGATTCCACCGAGGTCATCCCAGCCTGCGTGACCGCGCTCCTCATGCCGTTCACCTACTCGATCGCCACGGGGGTCGCCTTCGGCTTCATCACCTACGCGGCGCTGAAGCTGCTCACCGGCCGCGCGCGCGAGGTGAAGCCGGTGGTGTGGGTGATCGCAGGGCTGTTCCTGTTCAAGTTCTTCGAGACCGGCAGCGCGCATTGAGAACGTGCGGAGGAACGATGGCGATCATATGCGTGCGGCCGCCGCCGGCTAAACCGTGGCGAGATCGACGGTCCGCTCATGCTTCCAAGATCGTGTCGTGAAAAGGCTCGGCATCGTAGGCCTGGGCTGAGATGCCGAAGTCGCAGTTTAGCCCCGAGATAAATTCGGCGGCCCGGTCGACTTCGTTTTGCTGACCGTGCCCCGCCTGCAGCCGAACGAGGGTGCTCCGCGCATCACAGACCCGATGGAGCTTCCAGCCTCGGTCGAGTTTGTTCCGCACGCATTCGGAAGACACTTCAGGCGTATGGACAAACCGGTCCGCTGCTAGATGTGAAGCGAGATCGCGAACAGGCGTTTGACGGCACAGGCTCCGCGCACGGGCGTGACGGCCACGATCTGTGCCTCGCCGGACGTCGCCTTCTGCACAACGGCTTCTGATGCGATGCAGCCGCAGGCGAGGGTGCGGGTCATCTGCTCCAGGCGACGCGCCACGTTGACGGTGTCGCCGACCGCGGTGAACTCGACGCGTTCCGCCCCGATGGCGCCGAAGAAAACCGGACCGCGATGCAGCCCGATGCCGATACGGACCGGCGATAGACCCGCCTGCTCCCGTTCGCGGCTCCAGTCCGACATGGCAGCAGCAAGCGCGCGGGCCGCCGCGACGGCGCGATCGGCATCCTCGGACGTTGCTTGCGGCACGCCGAACACGGCCATGACCTCGTCGCCCACGAATTTGTCGACAAGGCCGCCCGCCGCCTCGATCGCCCGCGCGGCGCGGCCCCGGAAATCGGCAAGGAATGCTGCGACGTCGCTCGGCGCCAGGGTTTCGCAGAGACGGGTAAAGCCGCAGATGTCGGCAAACAGCACCGTTGCCTCCTGCTCCCAGCCGGCGCGCAAAGTGTTGAAGTCGGTGTCCGCGATCCATCGGGCGACGGCAGGGGCGGCCAAGCGCGCGAGATTGTCTCGTTGCTGCATCACCATCCGGGCGGTGGAGCGAAGGCGCTGAACGCGCAGCGCAAGACACGTTGCGGCAAGCCCGGCGACGCCGAGGGCGTCAGGTTCCGGCGCGGTCGCGGATGCCAACCCCAGAATCAACGGTATCGGCGCCACGGCGAGGAAAGGACTGTCCCATACTGTGGCGACGGTACAGCGTCGGCGAACACTCTGGGCCCAGTCAGCCACCCGCCGCGCGCGAGCGAGCAAAGGAAAGGTGTCCACCGCCACGGCGGGAGCTTCCGGAAGGAACATCACCGGCATCAGCAGCCCGAGCGGACGCGGCTGATGACGCGCTGCGCCCTGAGGTGCTCGCGCTCGACGGCGGGAGAACGAACGTCACGGCTCGTCCGGGATGCAAGTGGGTGGTTGATCGCGGCGAGGCTCGGCAGGTCGGGCTGCGTGAAGCGCGGGGCCGGGTGCGATCGTGCGGCGGTCGGGACTGCAAGGGGCAAGAGAATGACACCGATCGCCGCGCCCACCGTGATTCTGGTCCGATGAGAATTCATGGTCTCGTACTCCCGATCGTGGCGTATCAGGAGTGCAGCGGCGATCTTACGCCATGATTTCTTCGATCTGAAAACTCATGACATTAGAAACACGCGAATTTATTCGCCATCGATATTACGCGCTGCAATCTTTTTCGATGATCTTCGGATACGATGTGCAACCGCGCGTGACCGCATCCAGGCCAGGGGGTCGGGTTGCGCTCATGCGCACCGTTGGAACGTCCGCCCCTCCCGCGGCCGCCCGCTGCGAGATCCAGTTTTTGATCCGGCGGCTCTGAGCACTTGGCCGCCCTCGTCCGTGATCACGGGCGGGAGGTCGCGCTCACCGGCGCCGACGGCCCAAGTGCGATGCGTCAAGACGCGTCGATCCCGACAGGATCGCAACGTTGCGACCATCGTCGACCGTTTGGCGGTCGATGCTCGGGATCGAGTTGGAACGCCCTGCGGCTGGCGTCGCCCGAAGGAATACCTCCGTCGGACGCACTTCGCGCGCGGGGAGATCGGCTGCCGTGCTGTCGCGACGGCAACCGGGAGCGAGGCTGCGGGTGGTCTATCAGAGCGCAGCTGCGGAGCGTGATCGAAGCAGGCGCGCCTCCAACGGAGGGTAAAGGTGCTACGCGGCGACCCTCAACGCATCGATGCGTCGGATGCCGCTGTGACCCTGGAGAACCGGCATCGCGCCGGTCAGGCGGAGGCGCGGGGCTAGGCGCGTCAGGGCGCCCAGGACCTCCTCCAATTCGATCCGCGCCAGAGCTTCGCCGATGCACCGGTGCGCGCCGCCGCCGAAGACCGGATGCAGGCGTGGTAGGTCGGTGCGCCGGACGTCGAACGTGTCGGGATGCGCGTAGACGGCCTCGTCCCGCAACGCCGATAGGGTCGAGAGCAGGATCAGGCTTCCGGCCGGCACGACATGACCGTCGAGGCGGATCTCCTCCCGGGCTACCCGCCCAGCGGACCCGACGCTCGGCTCGTAGCGCAGGGATTCTGCTACCGCGGCCGGGATCAGGCCGGAATCGCCTCTTACCGCCGCCCATTGCTCGGGATGTTGCAGCAGCAGCGCCACCTGCATGGCGCCGGCGACGCGGGTCGTATCGGTGCCGCCGATGATCATCTGCACGAGCTGGATGATCACTTCCTGGGGGGTGAGTTCACCCGCCGCCTCGGCTTCCGCGAGGAAGCGCGTCAGGAAGTCGTCCTGGGGCGCCGATCGGCGCGCATCGAGAAGTGCATGCACATAATCCTGTAGCGCGACCGCGGCCGCTTCGAGTTCCGGGATGTCCTCCGGTCCGAAGGTGAAGCTCAGCACCCGGGAGACCTCGTAGGCGAGACGCGTGAAGCGAGGGATGTCTCCGCGCGGCAGGCCGAGGATTTCGGCTATGGTCTGGGCTGGGATCAGGGCGGTGTAACGCCCGACAAGGTCGGTCTCCCCCTCCGGCATCCAGTCCTGGACGAGGCTCTCTGCGGCAGCGCGGATCCGCGGGCGCAGGCCTTCGATCATCCGGGCCGCGAAGGTGCGGGTGAAGGGCGAGCGGCGCCGACGATGAACCGCACCGTTGGCGTTGAGCATTCCGTGCGCGAAGATGTCGAACAGTGGGCCTTCCGGAATCCCGCGCGCCTCAGGATAGAGCGTCTCCGTCGCCTGGACGCGAGGATCGCGCATCAGCAGATCGACATCGCGGGCGCGGAGCACGAGGAAGCCGGCGACCTCGTGACCGACGAGGGGCAGGCGGGGTCGCCAAGCGCGGAACACCCCGTGCGGATCAGCCTCCAGCTCCGCCACCGTCAGCATCGGGATGCCGACGGACGGCTCGGGAATGCCAGCGTGGAGCGTACTGTCTTCGGTGTCGTTCATCCGGAGGTCCTCGCTGCTGTGATGCGCGCGAACTTGCGGAGACCCGGGCTACAGGACGATTTCGGAACCTCGCCCGAGGGTTACGATCATAACATTCCACGCGGAGGCCTGCGGGGGAGGACGCGCGAATGGCTCCCGTGTGCGCAAGAGCACGTCCAGTGCAGCGTGTTTCGTGCGTCAGAGACTCCGAAATCATGCCGTAACTTGGCCCTTCGAAGAAGGCTGTCGCCTCGCAAAAGGAGAAGTCTTCATGGTTGCAAGTCTGGCCAATAGCGACGACGTCTTCGAGGCGTTGCTCAGGCGAACGATCACGGAATCTATGATCGGCGGAAAAGATCACGGGGTCTCGGGTGCCGAAGACCTGATTGCTCGCCTACGGCATTATGAGCGACGGGCGCTGCAGGAGCAGCTGAGCACTCAGACGCTTCAGGTCATTTCGTCGGCGCGGCGCCTTCTCGGCGACGGGCCGGAGAGGGGCCGGTGCCGTGACGTCGGCGCGCGATGACGTCGGACGGCGTCCGGTCAGGGTGCCGTCCCGCTGATCCGAGCGGAGAGGGCCGCGCTTGGGACATGACGCCGCGGGTTCAGGAGGGCGCGGGCCGCTCTCCTTCGAGGGAGTGAGACATGGCGCGCATACCCGCGCCGTTGCGTGACCGACGGAGCCCGTCCGAAGGCCTTCGCGCCGCTTTCCCCTACGGCATGCGGGTCGTCAGGCCGACCGACAGGAAGCGCTCGATCATCGCGTTGACCTGGTCGGCAACCTCGAGCGTGTTGAAATGGCCTGCGAGCAGCGTCTTGGCGGTGACGAGCTGCGGGCAGAGTTCGCGCAATCGGTCGAGATCGCGCGCCGCCTCCACCAGGGGCACGTCGGCCGAGATGTAGGTCATCATGCAGGCGCTTCTGCCGATCCGACTTTTGCAATTTTGTATAAATTAAACCGAAGATATTATCGTTTGTGCTGATATTTAGCGCCAATATCTGAGAGAAATTCGAGATAATCAGGATGCGTATGGTGGATACATCCACCGTAGGCGAAACCGATCGTCAAAATATCGAGCAGCCACGCGAAGGTGCCGCGTACCGTTCGGGGGATCGTGACCGCAGGTGGAGCCGGGTCGGCCCGGTCCCGGGATCGGCTGGCCGGCGGCTGCCCGGTGCCCGCTACGGGGTCCCGCCAATCAGGTCCGGACTTACGGAAGTGTCTGCGGCCGCGCGGATAGACCGGCGGGATCACGGCGTCAATCATGGCCGCCTCTCCACTGTGAGAATTCGACCATGGTATTTGTGCGTTACGTCGCCATGTCGATCAGCATCGATCCATATTACAGCGGTAACAAACTGGCATTTGCTCCCCAGATACAGCTATGTCCAGGGCGAATGCTCGTGTTGTGTTGCCTCGCACAATGTGAAGGGCGCAATCCTTTGGGGGGCATGGTATCAGCTCCGCCGTACGAGGCCCGACGTCCGGAAGTGCCCTGAAGGCCGGCCGGGATGGGTCGGCGAAGGATGGGGCGGTGTCCCGGGCGGCGATGTCCCCCGATCCGGGGCGGCGGTCTTGATCCCTGAGCCGGCGCATCGAGATCGCGCCGTCGCGGCACGCTGCCGCGAAGCGGAGTTAGCCATGGTCGAACCCAGCCTGCACCGGGGTCACGGGCGGAGCGCACGCCCCGGCACGACCCGCATCCTCCTCGTCGAGGACGATGCGGGCATGCAGCGCATCGTCTCGGACCACTTCGCCGACCACGACGTCGACGTCACGCCGGCGACGGACCGAGCGGAGGCGGAGAAGCGGCTCGCGGAGGGCACGTTCGATCTTGTCGTGCTCGACCTGCGACTGGGATCGGAGAACGGGCTGGATCTCTTGCGCGACCTGCGCGTCAGGAGCGACCTGCCGGTGATCATCACCACCGGCCACCGCCGGGACGAGATCGACCGGGTGATCGGTCTCGAACTCGGCGCGGACGATTACCTCGTCAAACCCTACGGTTTGCGTGAGCTGCTCGCTCGGGTGCGGGTGATCCTGCGGCGAGCCGAGGTCGCGCCCGTCCCAGCACGGGCGCAGGATTCTCACCGGAGCCGCTTCGACGATTGGGTGCTCGACCGGCGTCGCCGGCGGCTCACCAACCCCGCGGGCGCGGATGTCGCCCTCAGCAAGGGCGAATACGCGCTGCTGGTGGCCTTCCTGGACGCCCCCCAACGTCCGTTGAGCCGCGAGCAACTCCTGCAGGCCACCCGCGTCCACGAAGACGTGTTCGACCGCAGCATCGACGTCCAAATCCTGCGGCTGCGCCGGAAGCTGGAGGCGGATCCCACCGCGCCGCGCTTGATCGTCACCGAGCGTGGCGTCGGCTACGTCTTCGCCGCGCCCGTCGAGAACCTGTAGCCGTGGCCCCGCCGCGCTCGGCCCGGTCCCCCGCCGCCGCTCTCGCGGCTGGCCTCGTCGGCAGCGCCCTGGCGGTCCTGCCGCCATTCGCCCAGGAG
>NZ_VRVD01000260.1:0-6482 GCF_008040015.1 Methylobacterium sp. WL18
GCCGGCGGTCCGGCGGCGCGCGGCGTGTTCAACGCGCCGGGCCAGCCCGGCTACGTCCCCGGCGGCTTCCGCGCGGACGACGACGTGCGCGACTACGACCAGGTCCGCCGCGACCGGCGTGAGTTCAGCGAGGGCGGCCGGACGTACTACCGGGAGCCCGGCCGCATCATCGTCCGCGACCGCGACGGCTACCTGATCCGTCACGACGAGAACGAGCGGTTCCGGGACCTCGACCCGCGCGGCTTCCGCTCCGAGCGGCGGGGCGCCGACTTCTACAGCTTCATCGACCGGCCGGGCGGCGAGCAGATCGTCACCGTCACGGACGACGACGGGCGGATGCTGCGCCGCTACCGCCGCTTCCGCGACGGCCGCGAGGTGGTGATCATCGACAACAGCTACGCCGGCCCGCCGCGCCCGATCTACGACGACGTGGTCGTGCTGCCACCCCCCGACATCCGCATCCCCCGCGACCGGTACGTGGTGGAGTACGAGCAGGCGGACGAGGGCGCAGTCTACGAGGCGCTGACGGCCCCGCCTGTGGTCGCCGTGGACCGCCGCTACACCCTGGACCAGGTCCGCTACAGCCCGGACCTGCGCGCCCGGATGCGCTCGGTGGACATCGACACGATCACCTTCGACACGGCCTCGTTCACGGTGACGCCGGACCAGGCGGCCCGGCTGTCGGTGATCGCCGCGGCGATCAACCGGGCGATCCGCGCCAACCCGCAGGAGGTCTTTTTGATCGAAGGCTACACCGACGCGGTGGGGTCCGACATCGACAACCTGTCCCTGTCGGACCGCCGGGCGCAGTCGGTGGCGACGGTGCTGACCCAGCAGTTCCAGGTCCCGCCGGAGAACCTCACCACCCAGGGCTACGGCGAGCAGTACCTGAAGGTGAACACGCAGAACGCCGCCCGGGAGAACCGCCGCGTCACGGTCCGGCGGATCACGCCGCTGCTGCAGCAGGGGACGGCGCAGGGGGCTCCGCCGCCGCGCTGAGCGGACTGACGCCATTGACCGCGTCGGGCCGGAACGATGCGCCCGCCGCGGTTGACGTCATGGCTCACGCGTCCCACCACCGGGCGAAGCTGGCGGCGCGGGACGGTTCATGGAGAGCGACGACAACGGGCGGCTGATCCGGTCGGGGACGCCGGTGTTCCGCCGCACCGCGCTGGCGCTGGCGGCGGCCGGGTTCTCGACCTTCGCGGTGCTCTACGCGGTGCAACCGCTGCTGCCGATTTTTTCGGATGCGTTCGGCGTCTCGCCGGCCGAGAGCAGCCTCGCTTTGTCCCTCCCCTGCGGGTTGCTGGCGGTGGCGCTCCTGGTGGTGAGCCCGCTCTCGGAGATCTGGGGCCGCAAGCCGGTGATGCTCGCCTCTCTGTTCGCGTCCGCGGTGCTGACCATCGTGGCCGCCCTGGTGCCGGGCTGGCACGGGTTCCTAGTCCTGCGGGCGCTCTCCGGCTTGACCGCGAGCGGCCTGCCCGCGGTGGCGATGGCCTATCTCGCCGAGGAGATGGACACGCAGGCGATCGGCCTCTCGATGGGGCTCCTGGTCGGCGGCAACGCGCTGGGGGGCATGTCCGGCCGGCTGATCAGCGGCGTGATGGCCGACCACATGAACTGGCGGATCGGCCTCGCCACGATCGGCGGGCTCGCCCTCGTCGCGGCCTTCGCGTTCTGGCGCTGGCTGCCGCCCGCGCGCAACTTCGTGCCGCGCCGGATGGCCTGGCGCGACGTGCCGGGCTCCTTCGGCCACCATGTCCGCGACGCCGGGCTGCCGTGGCTGTTCGCCGAGGCGTTCCTGCTGATGGGCGGCTTCGTCTGCATCTACAATTACATCGGCTTCCGCCTGCTCGATCCGCCGTTCTCCCTGAGCCAGACGGTGATCGGCCTGATCTTTTCCGTCTACATTGCCGGCATGGTGAGCAGCCCGGTCACCGGCGAGTTGGCGAGCCGGTTCGGCCGGCGGCGGGTGCTGTGGGTCGCCACCGGGGTCGGGCTGGTCGGGATCCTGATGACGGCGGCCGACAACCTGCTGCTGATCGTCGCCGGGATCGTGGTCGTGACGATCGGCTTCTTCGGCGCGCATTCGGTGGCGAGCAGCTGGGTCGGCCGGCGGGCGCTCCGCGACCGGGCCCAGGCCTCCTCGATCTACCTGTGCCTGTACTACCTGGGCTCGTCGGTGCTCGGCACCGCGGGCGGCTGGTTCTTCGCGCATTCCGGCTGGACCGGCGTGGTGCTGTTCGTGGGCACCCTCTACGGTCTGGCCCTCGCCATCGCGATTCGGCTCTCGCGCCTGGCGCCGCTGCCGAGCTGAGGACTTCGTGATGAGTACGCGCACCCATTCCGGCCACGTCGTCGATCAGTTCGGCGCCCAGGCCTCGGCCTACGTGACGAGCGCGGTCCATGCCGTCGGCGCCGACCTGGACCGGATCGGCGCTCTCGTTCGCGGACTGCAAGGCGCGTCGGTGCTCGATCTCGGCTGCGGCGGCGGCCACGTGGCGTTCGCGGCGGCGGCGGCGGGGGCTTCGGTCACGGCCTACGACCTCTCCGCCGAGATGCTGGCGGCGGTCACCGCCGAGGCCGAACGGCGCGGCCTCGACCGGATCGAGACCCGCCAGGGCGCCGCCGAGGCGCTGCCTTTCCCGGACGCCGCCTTCGACGCGGTGCTGACCCGCTACAGCGCCCACCACTGGCGCGACGTCCCCGCCGCCCTGGCGGAGGCGCGCCGGGTGCTGGCGCCGGACGGCCTGTTCGTGGTCTGCGATATCGTCGCGCCGGAGGAGCCCCTGCTCGACACCCACCTCCAGGCGGTGGAGCTGCTGCGCGATCCCTCGCATGTGCGCGACTACCGGGTCTCGGAATGGCGCGCGATGCTGGAGACGGCCGGCCTCGTCCCGGGCGACACGCGAGCCTACCGGCCGCGAATGGAATTCGCGAGCTGGATCGCCCGGATGCGCACGCCGGAGGTCAACGTCGCGGCGATCCGCGCCCTCCAGGGCTCGGCGCCGGTCGAAATCGCCGCGCATTTTGCCATCGAGGCCGACGGCAGCTTCCTGCTGGATTCCGTGCTGATCGAGGCGCGCCCGCGCTGAGAACCTGTTCTACGTCGCGATCTCGGTCGAAGGACGATTGTCCCAAGCGCGCCCTCACCTTGAGGTAGCGTCGCCCTCGAAGGAGCCCTCCAGAACCCGCGCGATCCCGGGAGGCATCCTTCGAGGCCCGCTGGCGCGAGCGCTTCAGGGCGAAGGTCGGACGAACGGACCAATCACGCTCTGAAGCTCTGTCGAAGGCTTAGCCGTTGAACGGTCCGGCCCCCGGCCCCATGTTGAAAAGCCGTGTCATCAGAGGAAGCCCGACCCGCGCTGCGGGATCGCGGCTCTGCAAGCCCGCCTGCTCGAGCTCGTCACCGTCGTCCTGCTGATCGCGCTGAACGGCGTCTTCGCTCTCTCCGAGCTGGCGGTGGTCTCGTCGCGCAAGAGCCGTCTGCGCGCGTACGCGGATGCCCGCCGGCCGGGGGCGAAGGCGGCCCTGGCGCTCGCCGAGGAGCCGGGACGCTTCCTCTCCACGGTCCAGATCGGCATCACGCTGATCGGCATCCTGTCGGGCGTCGTCTCGGGGGCGGCGCTGGGCGACCGCCTGGCGCTGACGCTGATCGACCTCGGCCTGCCGAAGGGCTGGGCCGACACGCTGGGCTACACGCTGGTGATCGGGGTGATCACCTACCTGTCGGTGATCATCGGCGAGTTGGTCCCGAAGCACCTTGCCCTGCGCAACCCCGAGGGGATCGCCTGCGCGGTGGCGCCCGGCATGCGCCTCGTCGCCCGGGCGGCCCTGCCGGCGGTGTGGCTGCTCGACGCCTCGACCCGGGCGGTGTTCCGCCTGATCGGCCAGGAGACCGAGAGCGCGAGCGCCGTCACCGAGGAGGAGATCCGCAGCCTCGTGGCCGAGGCCGAGACGGCCGGGATCATCGAGGGTGGCGAGCGCGCGATGATCTCCGGCGTGCTGCGGCTCGGCGACCGGCTGGTGCGCGGCGTCATGACCCCGCGCACCGAGGTCGTGTGGCTCGACCTCTCGGACGACCCCGAGACCATCCGGGCGCGCCTGCTGGCGAGCCCCCATGCCCGGCTGCCGGTGGCCGATGGCGGGCCGGACGCGATGATCGGCGTCGTGCAGGTGCGCGACCTGATCGGCCCGCTCTCCCGGGGCGAGCCCCTGGACCTGCGGGCGCATGTCCGCCGGGCCCCGGTGCTGCCCGATACCCTGGACGCGCTCGATGCCCTGGACGCCCTGCGCAAGGGTACCGTGCCGATGGCCCTGGTCCACGATGAGTACGGCCATTTCGACGGGCTCGTGACCCCCGCCGACATCCTCGATGCCATCGCGGGCGCATTCCACTCCGAATCCGTGGAGCCGGACGCGGTGCGCCGCCCGGACGGGTCCTGGCTGATCGCCGGGTCGATGCCGGCCGACGAGATGGCCGACCAGCTCGGCCTGCGCCTACCGCCCTCACGCGACTACGCCACGGCCGCCGGCCTCGTCATCGCGGCGTTCCAGCGCCTGCCGGAGACCGGCGAGACCTGCGACATCGCCGGCTGGCGCTTCGAGGTGGTGGATCTCGACGGCCGCCGCGTGGACAAGCTGCTGGCGACGCGGCTCGAAGAGCCGGAGGTGGAGTAGGCGCTACGCCGCCTCGCCGGCGAGGCGACGTGCCGCCCGTTCGCGGCCGATCAGCGGCAGCAGCCCGGCGAGGTCCGGCCCATGCTCCAGCCCGGTGAGCGCGAGGCGCAGCGGCATGAAAAGCGCCCGCCCCTTCGCGCCGGTGCGGCTGCGGATCTCTGTGGTCCAGGCTCTCCAGGTCTCGGGGCCGAACGGCTCCGGCGGCAGCGTCTCGCGGGCCGCCGCGATCACGGCCTCCTCGGTGAGGACCGGATCGATCGGACCGGTCACCACGCGCCACCAGTCGCCCGCCTCCGAGACCCGGCCGAGATTGGGCTGCACCGCCCGCCAGAACGCCTCCGCCGTCTCGGCCGGGATGCCGAGGGCGGTGAGGCGCGGGGCGACCTCGGCGTACGGCATGGCGTGGACGAGGCGGGCGTTGAGCCCGTCGAGTTCGGTGGGGTCGAACCGGGCCGGCGCCCGGGAGATCTCGCCGAGATCGACGAGGCTCGCCAGCGTGTCGAGGTCGGGCACCGCCCGCACGGATTCGGCCGAGCCGGTCAGCACCGCCAGCGAGCGCACGGCCGCCGGCTCGTATCCGGCCTCGCGCAGGCCGCGCAGCGACAGGTGGCCGAGCCGTTTCGACAGCCCCTCCCCGTCCGCGGTGGTCAGCAGGTTGTGGTGGCCGAAGACCGGGACCGTGGCGCCGAGCGCCTCGAAGATCTGCACCTGCACGCCGGTGTTGGTGACGTGGTCCTCGCCGCGGATCACGTGGGTGATGCCGAGGTCGGCATCGTCCACCACGGAGGGCAGCGTGTAGAGGTAGCTGCCGTTGGCGCGGATCAGCACCGGGTCAGACAGCGACGCGCAATCGACATGCGCCGGCCCGCGCACGAGGTCGTCCCAGTTCACGGTCCGCGCCTCCAGCAGGAAGCGCCAATGCGGCCGGCGGCCCTCCGCCTCCAGGGCGGCGCGGTCCTCGGCGGTGAGCTGCAGCGCCGCCCGGTCGTAGATCGGCGGCTGGCCGCGGCCGAGTTGGCGCTTGCGCCGGCGCTCGAGCTCCTCCTGCGTCTCGTAGCAGGGATAGAGCCGCCCCGCCGCGCGCAAGGTGTCGGCGGCGGCGTCGTGCTGGACCTTGCGGTCGCTCTGGCGGGCGAACAGGTCCCAGGTGATGCCGAGCCAGGCGAGATCCTCCTGGATCGCCCCGGCGAACGTTTCGGTCGAGCGCTCGGCGTCGGTGTCGTCGAGGCGCAGCAGGAAGCGGCCGCCCGCCTTGCGCGCGAACAGCGCGTTGAGCAGAGCCGGGCGGGCGTTGCCGATATGCAGGTAGCCGGTGGGCGAGGGAGCGAAGCGGACGAGCGTCATGATCCGCTCTGTAGCCGATCTGCGGGCGGTTTTGCGCGTCCCTTCGCGCATGGGTGACGCGAACCGCCCGTGGCCCCGCCTTCGGCCCGCTACACAGCGCCGGCAAAACCCGTCAGAACGCCACGCTTGGCGCTGAGCGGGATGAGCTTGATGGACGAGACGGCCGATATCGTGGTGGTCGGCGGCGGGATGGTCGGGCTGGCCTGCGCCATCGCGCTCAAGGATCGCGGCCTCGACGTGGTCCTGTGCGATCCCGGCGAGGCCCGGGCCCGGACCTCCTACGGCAATGCCGGCGTGGTCAGCCGCGGCTCGATCCTGCCGATGTCGAGCCCGGCCCTGTGGGGCAAGCTCCCGGCCTACCTGCGCAACGCCGACCGGGGCCTGCGCCTGCGCTACGCCCACCTGCCGCGGATCCTCCCCTACACGGCGCATTTCCTGGCGAGCGCCCGGGCCTCGCG
>NZ_VRVD01000261.1:0-6481 GCF_008040015.1 Methylobacterium sp. WL18
GGGACGGACTGCGCGGCGGCGTCGCAGCGCGGATCGATCGCCGGCCCCGCGCCGTTTTCCGCCGGTCTCGACCCGCCCGGACGCCGCAAGCCAGCCTCATGAAGCGCCTCATCCTCATCGGCATCTTCGTCGCCCTGTTCGCCGGGATCATCGCGATCGCCGGCCGCTGGTCGATGGTCACGCCCGTCAATCCCGCGGTGGCGCCCGACACCTCCGCGACCCCGAACCCCACCGGGCAGCGCAAATGACGGGGCGCTGACGCCGCGGCGGCGCCCTCACCGGCGTCCGCCCGCCTCCGCGCGACCGCGGAGGGCGGCCAGAAGTCCGCCTTCGAACAGCAGCGCGGAGCCGTAGTGGAACTCGATGTCGAACCGGCTGCGGGAATTCATCGCCAGGGATGCGCTCTGCAAGGCGACGAGCCTGCCCGCCTCGTCGAACAGGCCTGAGCCCGATCCGCCGTAGCCGTCGTTGCAATCGTGGCGCGCGCGCCGGATCGCATCCTCGCTCGGCGGGTCGATCCGGCGGATCGCGCATCGCTCGAGGCTGCTCGGGCCCCGATAATTGCCGTGGCCGGCCGGGGACACCATGGTCACCGGCAGGGCGATGTCCCCGATCGGCAGATCCGGCGGATCCGGCAGCGGCTGCGGGACGGCCTCGGCCGGGCGGGTCAGGTGCAGGATCGCCCAATCGTCGGTGATGTGCAGGCCGTCCGCCCCGGGGGCGGTTCCCAGCACCAGGCTGTCGGGCTCGAAATCGTAGTTGCGGCCGCCGATCTGGAAGTAGCAATCCGCCACCGAGCGCGTGACCGCGAGGCGGCGGTCGCGGAAATTGTGGGCGTTCAACACCACGGTCGATGGATCCGCGATCAGCCAGGCCGCCGCGGCTTTTTGCGGCACCCCGTCGCGGCTGCGGCACCACAGGATGCCGGCCCCCCTGAAACGGTCGAAATCGGCCCCGGTGAGGTCGCGGCGCCCGTCATGCGGGTAGAGGGCGGCCATCCGGCGGGGCGGGCCGGCCCGGTCCTCCGATGGGGCTTTGTGCCGGTCTTCCGCCCGGGCCGCACCGGCGAACGCCAGCAGGGCCGCGAGCAGCCGGATCCCGAGGCGGCCCGGAGCCGGGCGGACGGCTTCGCCGACGACCGGCATTTCCGCAGCAAAGCGCGCTCTGGACCGTATCGAGCCCATTCGTCGGCCCCGAAGACTGGAGGCCGAGGGTGAGCCCGGCCGGGAGCATTGTTGTGGGCAGGCACCGGGGGGCGGTCAAGCGGGCCGAGCGTATTACGCCCCTTCCCGGCGGCGTTGCCAAATTATCCCGACAACAAATGTCAGCTTGCCTGAAGACATCATCGGGCATTGGCGCATAAAACTGAAAGGTGACAAGATCTTAATAAGCAGATCATAAAGGTCGAATGTCTCTAAGTCGCAAATAAAGCTGACTATCGATGCGACCGACCGCGATCGATCTTGCACTGCAACAATCAATAGCCGCGCAGCCTGACGGCGAGGCGGCCTGGCGAGGAGATGCATCATGAGAAGGCTAGCGAGTTCCGTCTCGGCCCTGGCGATCCTGGCACTGGCGCCGGTCGGCCTTACGGGCGCGGCTTTCGCCAACGACAAGCTCATCGAGCAGTCGAAAAGCGGCGACAACTGGGTGATGCCCGGTAAGAACTACGACTCCGACAATTACAGCGACCTGACGCAGATCAACAAGACCAACGTCAAGCAGCTGAAGCCGGCCTGGACCTTCTCGACCGGCCTGCTCAACGGTCACGAGGGGGCGCCCCTGGTGGTCGACGGGAAGATGTACGTCCACACCTCGTTCCCGAACAACACCTTCGCGCTCGACCTCGACGATCCGGGCAAGATCCTGTGGCAGGACAAGCCGAAGCAGAACCCGGCCGCCCGGTCGGTCGCCTGCTGCGATCTCGTCAACCGCGGGCTGGCCTACTGGCCGGGCGACGGCAAGACGCCGGCGCTGATCCTGAAGACCCTGCTCGACGGCAACGTCATGGCGCTGAACGCGCAGACCGGCGAGACCGTCTGGAAGGTCGAGAACTCCGACATCAAGGTCGGCTCGACGCTGACGATCGCCCCCTACGTGGTGAAGGACAAGGTGATCATCGGCTCCTCGGGCGCCGAGCTCGGCGTGCGCGGCTACCTCACGGCCTACGACGTGAAGACCGGTGCCCAGGTCTGGCGGGCCTACGCGACCGGCCCGGACGAGGACCTGCTGCTCGCCAAGGACTTCAACATCAAGAACGCCCATTACGGCCAGAAGGGCCTGGGCACCTCCACCTGGGAGGGCGACGCCTGGAAGATCGGCGGCGGCACCAACTGGGGCTGGTACGCCTACGATCCGGGCACGAACATGATCTACTTCGGCACCGGCAACCCGGCGCCCTGGAACGAGACCATGCGTCCGGGCGACAACAAGTGGACGATGACGATCTTCGGCCGGGACGTCGACACCGGCGAGGCGCATTTCGGCTACCAGAAGACGCCCCACGACGAGTGGGACTATGCCGGCGTCAACGTGATGATGCTGTCCGAGCAGAAGGACAAGGACGGGAAGATGAGGAAGCTCCTCACCCACCCGGACCGCAACGGCATCGTCTACACCCTCGACCGCACGGACGGCTCGCTGGTCACGGCCAACAAGATCGACGACACCGTCAACGTGTTCAAGTCGGTGGACCTGAAGTCCGGCACGCCGGTGCGCGACCCGGAATACGGCACCCGGATGGATCACCTCGCCAAGGACATCTGTCCCTCCGCGATGGGCTACCACAACCAGGGGCACGATTCCTACGATCCGAAGCGCCAAGCCTTCTACATGGGCATCAACCACATCTGCATGGATTGGGAGCCCTTCATGCTGCCCTACCGGGCAGGCCAGTTCTTCGTCGGCGCGACGCTGAACATGTATCCGGGCCCGAAGGGTGACCGGCAGAACTACGAAGGTCTCGGCCAGATCAAGAGCTACAACGCGATCACGGGCAAGTTCAACTGGGAGAAGATGGAGCGCTTCGCGGTCTGGGGCGGCACCACCGCCACCGCCGGAAACCTCGTCCTGTACGGGACGCTCGACGGCTTCATCAAGGCCCGCGACTCCGACAACGGCGACCTGCTCTGGAAGTTCAAGCTGCCGTCCGGGGCGATCGGCTATCCGATCACCTACACCCACAAGGGTACCCAGTACGTCGCCATCTACTACGGCGTCGGCGGCTGGCCGGGCGTAGGCCTGGTGTTCGACCTGCAGGATCCGACCGCCGGCCTCGGCGCGGTCGGCGCCTTCAAGAAGCTCGCCAACTACACCCAGATGGGTGGCGGCGTGGTGGTGTTCTCGCTGGACGGCAAGGGCCCGTACGACGACCCGAACGTCGGCGAGTACGCGCAGCACGCTGCAAAGTAAGCCGCGCCTGATCCGCGCGTCATAGCGCCCGACCGCTCCGCCGCCCCGCTCGGGCGGCGGAGCCCCGGCTCGGCGGACCCGGCCCACGGGGCGCCCCCCGACAAGGCTCATTGAGGGAAACGATACCATGCCGCTCCTCGGCGGACTCCTTCGCGCGGCGACCTGCGCCGCAGCTCTGCTCGCCCTGGCGATCCCGGCCCAGAACGCCCGGGCTCAGGAATCCGAGGCCCAGGCCATCCAGTCCGCGCCCGGCAAGGCCGCGCCCAAACCCGACCCGTCCATCCTGCGGATCTGCGCCTCCGAGAAACAGCCGCCGCTGTCCATGCGGGACGGCTCCGGGCTCGAGAACCGGGTCGCGGCCGCGGTGGCGGAGGCGATGGGGCGCAAGCCGGTGTTCGTCTGGCTCGACAAGCCGGCGATCTACCTGGTGCGCGACGGCCTGGAGAAGCGGACCTGCGACGTGGTGGTCGGGCTCGACAGCGACGACTCGCGGGTGCTGGCGACCAAGCCCTATTACCGCAGCGGGTACGTCTTCATCACCCGCGCCGACAAGGACCTCGACGTGAAGTCGTGGTCGGACCCGCGCCTCAAGACGGTCGACCACATGGTCGTCCCGCTGGGCTCGCCGGGCGAGGCGATGCTGAAGGATATCGGCCGCTACGAGGAGGACATGGCCTACCTCTACTCGCTGGTCGGCTTCCGGGCGCCGCGCAACCAGTACACGCAGATCGATCCGGCCCGGATCGTCAGCGAGGTCGCCAACGACAAGGCGGATGTGGGTGTCGCCTTCGCCCCCGACGTGGCCCGCTACGTCAAGGACTCGACCGTGCCCCTGCGCATGACCCTCGTGCCCAACGACACGGTGAGCAGCGACGGCCGCAAGATGCCGCAGAGCTTCGACCAGTCCATGGGCGTGCGCCGGGACGACACGGCCCTGCGCGACGCCCTCGACGCCGCCATCGTCAAGGCCAAGCCCCGGATCGACGCGATCCTGAAGCAGGACGGCGTGCCGGTGGCCACCAACTGACCCTCGCCGCGCGGCCGGCGAGCGAGGGCCGCGCGATCCAGTCCCCGTGAAGCGAATGTGAGATGACGAAGACTGCACGTATCCGGTTGATGATCCTGGCCGGCGCCGCCTCGGCGCTCTGTGCGGCCGCCGTGATGGCCCAGCCGCAATCCGGGCCGCAATCCGGCCTGATCTTCCGCAACACCATCACCGGGGAGCCGCTGGACCTCGCCGAGGGCAAGCCCGGCGGGCGCGACACCCAGGCGGTCCAGACCTTCTTCCAGAACGGCAAGAACATCTACATCGACGACAAGGCGTGCCTGCGCAACGGCGAGAGCCTGTACCTCACCTCCTGCTCCGGCTGCCACGGCCATCTCGCCGAGGGCAAGGTCGGGCCCGGCCTCAACGACAATTACTGGACCTATCCGGCCAACACCGAAGATACCGGCCTGTTCGCCACGATCTGGGGCGGCGCCAACGGCATGATGGGCCCGCACAACGAAGATCTGAACCCCGACGAGGCGCTGCAGGTCATCGCCTGGATCCGGCATCTCTATACCGGCCCGGTCCAGGATGCCGCCTGGCTAACCGACGAGCAGAAGAAACACTACACGCCTTTCAAGGAAGGCGAGACTTTCGCCAAGGACGCCCCCGGCCAGTGCAAGCCGCTGGAGTGAGCGTCCGCGCGGAGCAGCGCCCGGCCGAGCCGGCGCCAAAGAACGGCCCGTCGGGCCGCCCTGGGAGCGAACGCAAGGAGTCGACGATGCGCAACAAAGTCATGATCACCGCCGCGATGGTGGCCGCGGGGGCGCTCAGTGCCCTGCCGGCGCTGGCCTATGACGGGCAGACCTGCAAGGCGCCGGGCAATTGCTGGGAGCCGAAGCCCGGCTTTCCCGAGAAGGTCGCGGGATCGAAGTACGACCCGAAGCACGACCCGAAGGAGGTCGGCAAGCAGGCGGAGTCCGTCAAGCTGATGGAAGAGCGCAACCGTAAGCGCATCGAAAACGCCAAGAAGACCGGCAAGTTCGAATACGACGTCAGCAAGATCTCGGCGAACTAAGACGGAGTTCGGGGCCAGGTCTTTCTGACTTGGCCCCGGAGACACCCGGGCTCCGCCCCGGACCCGTGAAAGGTCCCCGACCTTTTGAAACCCTGACGTTTTCGACTTCTCCGGCCGGTCTCTCCCCGAGGCCGGCCGCCTTGTCCCGGAACCAGCGCGATGAACACGCTCCATCCCGGCGACGCGACGCTCACCGATTGGCGGGCCTCGGCCGCCCGCTTCGAGGCGGAGGTCGCCAAGGCGGTGGTCGGCCAGGCGCGGGTCATCCGCCTCGTCACCACGGCGATCTTCGCCCGCGGCCACGTCATGCTGGAGGGCGATGTCGGCGTCGGCAAGACCACCCTGCTGCGGGCCGTCGCCCGGGCCCTGGGGGGCGCCTACGAGCGCGTCGAGGGCACGGTCGACATGATGCCGACCGACCTGATCTATCACACCTACCTCGCCGAGGACGGCCGCCCCCGGGTCGAGCCGGGGCCCGTGCTGCGGCAGGCCGAAGACCTGGCGGTGTTCTTCTTCAACGAGATCAACCGGGCGCGCCCGCAGGTCCATGCCCTGCTCCTGCGGATCATGGCGGAGCGCAGCGTCTCGGCCTTCGCCCGGGAGTACCGGTTCCCCAATCTCCAGGTCTTCGCCGACCGCAACCGGGTCGAGCGCGAGGAGACCTTCGAGCTGCCCGCCGCCGCCCGCGACCGCTTCCTGATGGAGATCGGGATGGACGCGCCCCGCGACGCTGAGGCAAGGCGCGCGCTGGTGTTCGATCCGCGCTTCCACGACACCGACCGGCTGATCGGCGAGGTGGCCGAGGGCGTGCTCGACCAGGCCCGCCTCGGCGCCATCGCCAGCGCGATCCAGGTGGCGATCCAGGCCTCCCCGGAGATCGAGACCTACGTGGTCGGGCTCTGGGACGCGCTCGTGCGCCCGGCCGAGGCCGGGATCCGGCTGTCCGGGATCGACATGACGCGCCTGGTCCAGGGCGGGGCCTCGCCGCGCGGGCTCGCCTTCCT
>NZ_VRVD01000262.1:0-6471 GCF_008040015.1 Methylobacterium sp. WL18
CGCCCCGGCGCAGGCCCCGCCGACGGCCCGGGCGGGGGCGGGCCGAGGCTTCCGGGATCGCGGGCGACGCAGTCATGGTGGATCGGTATCGCTCTGGATCGGCACTGTCTTGGCGCCCGCGACCAAGGTCTCGGCACGGGCGGCGACCATGATGAGGAGGCGTTAACGAAGGGCCAACCCGGCCGGACGTTGAATTCGGGGCTCCGCCGCGCGTGCCCGGCGCGGGGGATTCGAAAATCTTCATCGATTCGGCGGACAAGGACTCCCGAACCCTCGCGGCACCTTATGGGGGGAGGCTGCCGCGCACAAACCGCGACCCGCCGTCCTTGTCTGATCGTCCTTCCCTGATCGTCCCTGGCGATCCGAAGAGCCGTTGCTCACTTGAAGCCGGCTCCGCGCCTGCACAAAAGGTCTTCCGCGCGATGAACCCTTACCTGATCCTCGGGCTCGCGATCGGCGCGGAGGTCACCGCCACCCTGGCGCTGAAGGCCGCCGACGGCCTGACCAAGCCGGGGCCGACCCTGATCGTGGCGGTCGGCTACGGCACCGCCCTGTGGCTGATGTCGAGCAGCATGGACATGCTGCCGATCGGGGTCGTCTACGCGATCTGGTCGGGGGTCGGCATGATCGGCGCCGCACTCGGCGGCGCGTGGCTGTACGGCGAGGCGATCAGCCCGACCATGCTGGTGGGGATCGCGATCATCGCGGTGGGCGTGGCCATCCTGGCCTCCGGGCAGGGCCAGCACTGAGCCGCATCGCCCCGGCCGCCGGGGCCGCGCTCAGAAGCGGCCCGCGATGGTGAGGCGCACGGCCGTGGGCTCGACCGGGTGGAAGACGCGGTCGATCAGGCCTTCGGCGGGCTCTCCGGGCAGGCGCGAGACGTAGGCGTAGGTGATCTGGTCGGATCGGCTGTTGGTCAGGTTCAGCACGTCGAGGGAGACGCTGACCCCGTTCTCGAAGGCGTAGCCGACCCGGCCGTTGAACAGGGCGGTCGGGCGCGAGCGGATGGAATTGTCCTCGATCAGCGGGCGCGGCCCGAAATACCGGAACCGCAGGGAGCCGAACCAGCCGAGCGGCTCGCCGAAGGTGATGCCGGCCGACGCGATGGTGGTGGGCGCCTCCGGCACCCGGGTGCCGACCGGATCGACGTCGGAGAACCGGGCGTTGGTGATCGTCAGGTCGCCCTCCAGCGACAGGAACGGCGTGAGCGCGTAGCGGTTCGTCCACTCGACCCCGAAGCGCCGGGTCGGGCGGCTCGGCTCCGTGGTGCCGGTGTCGCCCTGGAACAGGTTTTCGGACGCGAAGTCGAGCCGGAACAGGGCGAGGCTCGTCTCCAGCCCGGCGATCGAGCGGTTGCGCAGCCCGACCTCGTAGCCGGTCGAGGGCACCAGGAACGGCGCGCGGGCGATGTTGAACAGGGGGCTCGCCGGATCGACCGTGGCGGTCACCCCGCGCACGTCGTTCGAGTGGAAGCCGCCGCCGTAATTCACGTAGAGTTCGGTGTCGAACCACGGACCGAGGGTCAGGCCGAGCTTCGGGTTGACGATGGCATCGCGCGCCCGCCCGGAATTGGCCGGCGTGTCCGAGGCGACGCGGGCCGCGTAGCCGTCGGCGCGGAAGCCGAGGCTGGTGCGCAGCCAGTCGGTCCAGCGCACCCGGTTGTCGAAATAGAAGGCCCCGCTCGTCTCCAGCACGCGGTCGTCGAGCACGCCCGAGCGGTATTGCCGGTTCGTCGTGTTGAACAGCCCGACCCGGATGCTGTCGGTCCGGGTCTGCACGCCGACCTCGTTCTCCATCGGGCGCCCGAACAGGTCGCCCTGGAAGATGTGCAGCGCCTCGCCGCCGCCGATGATGCGCTGGTCGAGCTGGTGGAACTGGTCGCCGCTGACCGGATCGTTGAGGAAATAGGTGAAGTCGTTGAACAGGTTGAGCTGCGAGCGGATCACGTAGGCCGAGGCCCGGGTCAGGCCGGTTTCGTCGGTGCTGCTGAAGCGGCCGGACAGCGAGAAGCGGCTCGTATCGCCGCCATCCGTGGGGTTGATCGTGCCGTAGCGGCCGATCAGCCCCTGCGCGACCGCCCGCTCGGGGATCTGGTTGGTGGCGGTCCAGCGGCCCGCATAGGCCATGCCGGTGACCGAGAATCCGTCGAGCGCCGTGCCCTGGCTGTAGCGGGCGACGGTGCTGATCTTGCGCAGGGCGTCCGGGACCACCCACGGCCCGTCATAGACCTGCGCGTCACCTGCAACCAGGAGGTTGCCGTCGCCGAGCGGGGTCGAGGCGATGCTGAGCGCCCGCTTGTAGCCGAAGCTGCCGATGGCGGTGAGCGCGAGGTTCTTCTGGACGGTGTCGAGATAGTCGATCCGCACCGAGCCGGCGGAGGCGAAGTCGCCGTCGCGGACGAAGTACGGCCCCTTGTGGAACGCCACCACGCCGACGAGTTCGGGGATCAGGAAGTTGATGTCGGCATAGCCCTGGCCGTGGGCGTGGGTGCGCATGTTGAGCGGCATGCCGTCCAGGAACAGGGCGATGTCGGTGCCGTGATCGAGGTTGAAGCCGCGCAGGAAGAACTGGTTGGCCTTCCCCTCCCCGCTGTGCTGGGTGACGATCAGGCCCGGCACCGCCTCCAGCACCTCGCCGGGACGCGTCACCGGCCGGCTGTTGAGCTGGGCGCCCGTGATCACCCCCGCGCTGGCGGAATCCACGGTCAGGAGCGGGCCGCCGATGCCGGTCACGCCGCCGACATAGCCGGCACTCGCGGCCACCCCGCCCCGCGGCGGCGCGGAAGGCTCCGCGGTGACCGAGATCTCGTCGAGCGTCGCCTCGGCGTCCGGGCTCGGCCGGGTTCCGTCCCGGGCGGAGGCCGCCGGAGGCAGCAGGGCGAGGGCCGTCAGCACGGACAGTTTCAAGAGCGCACAGCGCGGGACAGGATGGGGCACCGGACCTCGGGCGACGGCAGTGGCACGTCACCGCGAACGAGGCCGCGCCGACCGCGCTCGCGCGGGCGTCCCGGCACCCGCCAGGACACCCCGCCCAGCGCGTTTCGCGTGTGACCACGACGGACGGCAGGTCTCCTGGCTCACGGGTCGCAGCCATCCCGTCGTCTTCCCGGGCGAGGCGGCCCAGTGACGTGGTGACGAGAAGGCTCACCGCTTACAGTTGCGGGGGCAGCCGCGGCTTCGGGGAAGCCCCCCTCACCGCGTTCCCTTTTGATCCCCGAAGGGAACCGTCCCGGCCACATTCCGGCCAAGGCGTGGGTCCCGTCAACGTCCCGGCACCGGTTGGCGGCGTGTGTGTCTATCGGATGACACCGGGCCCCCGCCCGGCTCCCGGTTCCGCCGGAAGAATCCGCCGCCCGCGGGGCTGCTCCCTCGGATCCCGGACGCTCGGGGGCGACGCTATGGTTTTGGCACCGCAGCGTTTTTCCGGCCGGACCTGCGGCTCCCGCTGCGGCCCCGGTCCGTCCCCCGGGGGGCCGCGTTCCAGGGCCATCCGCCGGTCCGCCAGCGCGGGCAGGCCGGCGTTCGGGGCGGTCCACGCATGACGGCCCGCCACATCCTCGCCGCGAACGTGCACACAAGCTTGGCGCGTACAACGATCGAGTGTGGCGACGCCGGGATGGGCGATCGCCCTGCCCCGAGGCCGGAGGACGGAGCGCTGATGCATGCAGGGTAGCGAGAGGATCAAGGCCGTTTCCGGGCTGGTCGCGCTGGCGCTCGCCGGCGGGCTCGGTGCGTGCAACACCGCGTCACCCCTGACCACAGGATCGATCCCCGACCGCAAGCCGTCGATGGTGGTCACCGACGCCGAGCGCGACTGCCTCGGCCGGGCCATGTATTTCGAATCGAACCGCAGCGACGAATCCGGCCTGCTGGCGGTCGGCACCGTGGTCATGAACCGGATGGAGGCCGCGATCTTCCCGGGCGGCATCTGTGCCGTGGTCGGGCAGCCCGGGCAGTTCGCCCCCGGCGTCCTGACCAAGCCGATGCAGGACCGCGACCTTCAGAAGGTGGCCGACGCCGCCGACGCGGTGCTGGCGGGCGAGCGGCACCCGAAGGTCGGGAAGGCGATGTATTTCCACACGGCCGGCCACCACTTCCCGTACAAGAACATGCACTACGTGGCCGTGGCCGGCGGCAACGCCTTCTACGAGAAGCGCAACACCCGCGCCGCCAAGGCGGAAACGCCGGCGCCCGCCGCCCTGCCCCCGTCGGTGTCGAGCTACGCGGCCGGCCCGGCTGCGCCGACGCGCTAAAGCCGTGCCCGACCGCGTTGGGTCGGGAACGGCTCTAAGCTCTTGTTTTGACGCGCGCTCCTGCGACGAACCGGAGCCACGTCGTCGGAGCGCGACCTCGAGCCGCGCGCGGCAGGCGCAACGATCCGGACGGCCCTGCCGGATCCGGATCGCGGTTCCAGCCGGGGTCCCTCCCCTTTTCGCGCGCCTGCGCCCCGTGACAATCCGCTCGCGTCGCGTGCGGATCCCGCCGCGCCCGATACATCGGGACGCGGTTCCCGCCAGGGACGCGGATCCACCGGCATAGAACGAGCCGGTGTTGTCGATCGCACCATCTTGACCGGTCATGGCAGATGAAGTGACATCGCGCGCGACGGTAAATCTGTTGATCGGCTTCGCGACCCGCGGAGGCGCGATTTACATCGCCGGACGACGCCTTAGCTTGTCGGTTAGAACTACCCACGAATCACGGATCTGCCGCCGATGATCGCCCACAGGGTAGCGCTCGCTGGTGCGGTCCTCATCCTGAGCATTGCACCGGCAGCCTCTCAGTTGCGCCGCCCGATGACCTGTACGGAGGACGTGTCGGTGGGGCTCGACGCGGCCCCGGGCCCCGAGGGCGCGAAGCCGCAGCCGCACCGGGCGCGGACCTTCTCGATGGTCTCCGGCGGCGGCTTGCTGACCGTCCTCTCCGCCGGGCGCTCCGACTATTACGAATGTCAGGTGGCGTCGCCGCGCTTGAACGAACGGACGCCGCGCAACGCGATCAAGTGCCAGAACGGCGTGTATTTCCTTCTGATCGACCTGAACAAGCTGAACTTCGTCGAGGCGCAGCTGAATCCGGAGGACCGCGGCGAGATCAGGATGAGCTACGGAAGCTGCAAGATCCTCTGACGGCGCTCAATCCATCCGGATCAGGATGTAGGCCGAGACCGCGATGATCGCGATGGTCACCGCGAACAGCAGAAGCGTCTTGGCGAACGCGCCGTCGGGCGGGTCTGGTGCGTCGTTCATCCTGCTCCCCCAGCCCCGGAAGGATGGTGGCGTTTGCCGTCTTGCTCAACGTATGAGCGGCCAATAGGCAGCATCCGCATAGAGTGGTCAGTAATCTGCGCTGTTGGCGCTGAAGAATCCGTTTCTCGTCCGCGTCTCTCGACGCCCGGCCGAAAGCGACGCGACCTGCTGCGGGGCGGATCGGCGCCGGCCACCGTGACCGAGCGTGGCCGCGGCCACCCCCGGTCGAAGGGGCATCACCGGCAGAACTGCGTCGCCGCCGGGGTCCATTGCCCGAATCCGGTCGCGACCATGTTGGCGACAACCCGGCAGATATACTGTTTCTGCGCCGCATTGTTGTTCGGCCCGGCATGGTAGCGGGCCACCGCCATCGTCCAGCTGCCCTCGCGCTTCTTGAGCTCTTGGAGGAATTGGGTGGCGTACTCGACGTTCGCGTGCGGGTCGATCATGGCCTCGACCGAGCCGAACTTGCCGCCGTGATAGAGGTGGTTGATCTGCATGCAGCCGAGGTCGATCAGGCGGATGCCCTTGCTGCGCGCTTCCGTGAAGCGGGCGATCACGTCCCGCGGCCCCGTCCCGAAATAGGCGGTTCCGGCGATGTTCATGGCGTAGGGCTGGAGGGAACCGCGCTTGCCGGTCTCGGTCAGGCCGACGGCGTAGAGCACGCCCAGCGGCACGCCGTAGCGGGCGGAGGCGCGCCCCATCTCGGCCTCGCAGACATTCGCGGCGGCCGGGACAGCGCTAGAGATAAATGCCGCCGTCGCGAGGACGTACCGCTTCATCCGTCCGTTCTCCTTCGCGTCTGTTGCCGGCCTGGCGCTGCGCGTCCTGCCGCTGTCTGGCGCCCTCGTTGCCGGGGCGGGCCCCGCCGTCGGCGAACGACGGGGACGCCTGCGATTGCGAGCCGCCCGACGCGGTCGACGCCTCGGCGGGGCGCGCCTGCCCGACGGTGACCTCGGCCTGGTAGCTGCTGTGGCTCAGGAGGTCGGTGAGGATCGCCGCATCCTTGTGCAGCAGCGCGGCGGTCTCCGGCTGCGAGGCGCGCAGATGGGTTTCGAGCTGGCCGTTGGAGAGCCGCATCTCCACGGTGACGACCCCGAGATCCTCCGGCCGAAGCTGGATCTTGAGGACGCGCAGCGGCCCGTCCGGGACGCCGCCGGCCGTCGGATCGGCGTGGATCCGGCCCTGCGCGTCCTCAAGATCCAGCTTCGGCCGGAGGATCTCGG
>NZ_VRVD01000263.1:0-6452 GCF_008040015.1 Methylobacterium sp. WL18
CGCCGACAGCGCGCAGCATCGCGGCGACCCGCTCGATCCCCGAAGGGTCCGGCCGGTCCATGGCGTGGAGCGCGGCGCCGATCCGCCGTTCCAGGCGGGCCACCACGGCGTCGACCGCGTCGAGATGGTTGTCGAGCCCCTCGAACACCGAGAGGATCTGGGCGAGGTCGGCCCGGACCGCGCGCTGGGCGGTATCGAGGTCGGGGCTGCGGCCCTCGCGGATCTGACCCTCGGCCAGCGCCCGCACCGTGAGGGCGTCGCGCAGCGCCCGGCCGGCCTCGCGGACCACGCTGGCGCGGAACCGGAACGGGTTGAAGCGGGTGTGCAGCGTCCGGTAGTCGCTGATCAGGTGGCGTTCGACGAAATCCTCGAAGAACAGCCGGAAGGTCTTGGCCCGGTCGGGCTCGCGCAGGATCCGCTCCTCGACCTTGCGCATGCCGGCGGCGAGTCCGCGGACATGGGCCAGGAAGGCGGCGGACGCCCGGGCGGCGTTGGACAGGGCCTCGGAGCGGTTGGCCGGATCGGAGACGGCGCTCTCCAGGCCGCCCAGCACCTCCAGCACCGCGCCGCCGTAGGAGCGGGTCTCGCCCCGCTCCAGGCGCGACAGCTCCTCGAGCAGGAGGCGCGCCTCCGGGTCGAACTCGGCCACCGGGACGTAGCGCTCGCGGCGCTCGAGCAGCCAGCCGGTCTCCAGGAGGCGCCGGTAGAGGGCGTTGCGGCGTTCGGCCGGATCCGCGGAGATCGGCTCGTCGCCCAGGATCTCGGGGTCGCTCCAGCCGGCGGCGAAATCGCCGATCTCGGCGAGCAGCTCGGCCTTGCGCACCGGCTCCGCCCCGAGGACGCGCCGGTGCAGGTGCAGCAGCAGGGCCGCGTTGAAGCCCCGGCTCGGCGAGGCCAGGGGCTTGAACAGCTCGTCGGGCAGCTGCGCGAACAGCATTGTCTCAGGACTCTCGCCGTCGCGCAGCCGAACCCTTACTTCGCGCCGAGGAGTTCGACGTCGAAGATCAGCGTGGCGTTCGGCGGGATCACGCCGCCGGCGCCCCGGGCGCCGTAGCCGAGCTCCGGCGGGATGATCAGGGTGCGCTTGCCCCCGGTCTTCATCGTGGCGACGCCGAGATCCCAGCCCTTGATCACCTGGCCGGCGCCCAGCGGGAAGCTGAAGGGCTGGTTGCGGTCGCGGGAGGAATCGAACTTCTTGCCCTTCTGGCCGCCCTCGTCGAGCCAGCCCGTGTACTGCACGGTGACCTGCTGGCCGGCCTTCGGCTCGGGCCCGGTGCCCACCACCTCGTCCTGGTACTTCAGGCCCGAGGGCAGGGTGACGATCTCGGCATTCGCGGCTGCTGTCATGGCGATGAACGCGGCTCCGGCAATGAGGGACAGGCGAGGCATGGTATCTCCCTGGAGCCGGCACCGTCCGCGCCGGCCGTCGGGGGGCCTTCTATCGACTCAGGTCCGTCCAGGCCAGGGAGGCGCAGGATCGCCGTCGGGGCGGCGGCTCAGGCGGCCCGGACCGTGTCGAGGAACCGCGCCACTTCGGCGGTCAGCGTCTCCGACTGGCGGGACAGTTCCGTCGCCGCTCCGAGCACCTGGTCGGCCGCCTTGCCGGTCTCGTCGGCGGCACTCGCGACGCCCGCGATGTTGCTGGTGACCTCGCCGGTCCCCGCCGCCGCCTGACCGACGTTGCGCACGATCTCCTGCGTGGCCGCGCCCTGCTGCTCGACCGCCGCCGCGATCGAGGTCGCCACGCTGCTGATCTCCTGGATCCGCGCCGTGATCGAGCCGATCGCCGTCACCGCCCCACCCGTGGAGGCCTGGATCCGGCCGATCTGGCCGGAGATCTCTTCGGTGGCCTTGGCGGTCTGCTCGGCCAGGGCCTTCACCTCGGAGGCCACGACCGCGAAGCCGCGCCCGGCCTCGCCGGCGCGCGCCGCCTCGATGGTCGCGTTCAAGGCCAGCAGGTTGGTCTGCCCGGCGATGCTCGAGATCAGCCCGACCACGTCGCCGATCCGCCCGACGGCGGTGCTCAGTTCCTGCACCAGGTCGGCGGTCTGGCCGGCCTCGGCGGCCGCCCCCAGCGCCAGCTTGGCGGATCCGTCGACCTGCCGGCCGATCTCCTGCACGGAGGTGCCCAGCTCCTCGGCGGCGGCCGCCACGGTGTTGACGTTGCTGGCCGCCTCCTCGGCCGCGGCCGCGACCGTGGTGGACTGGCTGGCGGTCTGCGTGGCGGTGGCGGTCATGGCCTGTGCGGTGGCCTGCAATTCGGTGGCCGAGGACGAGACCTGGCCGATGATGCCGCCGACCGCCCGCTCGAAGCTCTCGGCCATCTGAAGCATGCCGGCCTTGCGGTGCTCCTCGGCGGCGGCGCGCGCCTGCGCGGTCTCCGCCTCCAGCGCCCGGGCGCGGATCAGGTTGTCCTTGAACACCTGGACCGTCCGCGCCATCGCGCCGACCTCGGTGTCGCGGTCGCGCAGAGGCACCGCGACCGACGCGTCGCCGTCGGCCAGGGCCTGCATGGTCCCGGTCATCGTCCGGATCGGCCGCAGCACGAAGCCGAAAAGGGCGACGAGGCCGAGGGCCACGAGCAGGCCGGAGACCACCAGCGCCGCCACGTTGCGAATCAGGACGCCGCGCGCCTCCTGGGCCAGGGTCTCGGCGCGCGCGATCATCTCGTCGAGGGCGGCGTAGGCGAGGTCAACCAGGGTGGCCTGTTCCGGGGTGTCGAGCTTGCGCGCCTGCTGGAGCGTGACCCCGGGCGGCTGATGCTGGGCCAGCGCGGTCGAGACGGCCATGCGCCGGTCGAGGGGCGCGCCCTCGAAATTGTTGGTGCGCGCCTTGTCGAAGGCCGTCCGGACCGGGCCCGTGAGGTTCGCCGCCGTCTCCGCGGCGAGCTTCCACGTGGCGTCGAGCCGCCCCCGCTCCTCCGCGGCCGCGACGGTCTCGGCGGGCGACCAGGGCGTCCCGGCCGACAGGGACGTCTGGATCCGCAGCGCGATGGCGCCGAGCGCCATGCGGGTCGCCCAGGCCGCGCGCTTGAGGGAGAGATCGCGCTCCAGGACGGTGTCGGAGCGCGGGATCGCGGCATCGACCGCATCCGTCGTCGCCGTCAGGGTGTCGAGCATGGCGAGGAGGGCCGTCTGCGCCTCCGCGGTGACGGCGGCGTCACGCTGGGCCTTGGACACCTTCAGGGCGTCATCCACCCGAGGGCGGAGGCGCTCGACACGCTCGCGGGACGCCTGGAGCTGACCGAGCGTCGCCCGGACGGAGGGCAGATCCAGGTCGCCCACAAGAGCCGTCGCCGCGGCGATGCCGGCCACCGCCCGCTGCCGCTCCGTGTAGAGCCCGGACAGGGTCTCGGCATCCATCGGCTGGTCGGCGGCCAGGAACTGCAGGGTGGCGCCCCGCTCCAGCCGCGTCGCGTACAGGGTCTGGAGCAGCGCGCGGCTCGCCCGCACGAGCGAGATGCCCGCCTCGGCCTGGACGGCCTCCGTCCGCGCCCCGATGAGCGCGGTCGTCGCATAGGTGAAGATGATCAGACCCAAGACGAAGAACACCACGCTCATCGTCGTGCGGATCGAAATATTTTGCAGGCGGATCATCGCACAACTCCAGAAACCCGACGGTCGCGCGGTCATGTCCGATACGGAACCATTTGTCGAATGTTACGACCGCGAAACTTCTCGATATCACTCTTAACTGTGTCGCTGGATGACAATCGATGTTTGAACTATTCCGTATCGAAACCGCATCGGTCAGAGAATTTTGCCGACTTCGTTTCAATTGAAAGCTGTTTAACGTTATCTTTACGCTCGCAATCCGGCGGGTCACTGATCATCGCGCCGGGGCGGGGCGTTCCATGACGCGCCACCGCCGTGCGGGTTACGATGGCCACGCAGGGTGCGCCGAGGGCTCTCTCCTCCCCTGGCGGGGGAAGTGGAGGTGGGGGTGGTTCGGATGGCGCGTCTCCGCGCGATCCTGCGGCCTCCACCCCCGGCCCCTCCCCACCGCGGGGGCGTTCAAGGCCTTCGTCGGCCCGGCCCGCCGTGCGACGGGAACCGGGCGGCGGGGCACTCAGAAGGTGATCAGCGAGGTCAGGCCGAACACCACGACGTCGGGCTTCTGCTCCGGCGTGGCCCGCCGGGTGATGTACTGGATGTTGGGTCGGACGACGACGTTGTCGGTCACCGCGATGCTGTAGAACGCCTCGACGAAGCGTTCCTGCCACGGCAGCCGCCGGCTGGTCCGGCCGACCAGGTTGCTCAGCGCGATGGCCTCGACCGCCCGGGGATTCGGGGTCGTCTGGCCGACGCCGAAGCCGATCCAGTCGTTGGGACGCTCCGCGCACCAGCCCTTGTAGACGAACCCGCCCGTCACCTGGGCCGAGTAGACCGAGGTGTCCCGGTCGCTGGCCACGGCCCGGACGAAGGCCGAGACGTTGCGGACGGTGTTGGCGGGATCCGGGCGGTAGACCTCCTGGACGCCGACGAAATACAGGCCGTCCCGGCCGTCGTGATGCAGCGGCTGTCCCCGGTACATGGGGAAGGGCAGGCGCCGGTCGTTCAGGTAGACGTCGTTGCCGCCGCTGGTCTCGTGCCAGCCGCCGACCTTGTAGCTGCCGGCGTAGCCCGCGCCGCCGACCTTCGGGAACCAGCCCGCCTCGGACAGGATCAGGGCGCCGGTGCCCTTGCTGAAGTTGAAGCTGAAGCCGTCGACGAGGTTGTCCGGATTGACCTGGTAGGCGCCGACCTGGACGTAGGCCGTGTCCGCCGTGCCGACCCGCAGGCGGGTCGCCCACTGGCTGACCGGATAGTTGTAGATGTAGTTGCCGGCGATCTTGCCGGTCGGGGCGCCGCACAGGGCGTTGAGCTGGAACTCGCAGGCGAAGCCGGCGAAGTCGTCGCTCGACGGCATCCGACCGATCTTCAGGTCCACCAACGGGCCGAACTTCTGATCGTACCAGAACTGGCTCAGTCGCCAGATGCGGCCGCGGCCGTAGATCTCCTCGACGCTGGCCTGGGTGCCGAGATGCGCGTCCTGGGTCAGGTCGCGGCCGTGCCTATGGCTGAGCGTGACCACGCCCGACCCGCCTTCCAGGCCGAACATCTTCTCGAAGTCGAACAGGCCCTTGGCGACGAACTGGGCGGCACCGCGCGCCAGCGTGCGGTCCCCGCCGGCCGCGTTCGTGGCGCCCTCGTAGACGTAGCCCAGGTTGAGCAGGATCCCGTGTTCCCAGAGCCGGTCGCGGACGCCGCCGAGATTCCCGAGCAGGCCGAATTTCGGGCCGACGTTGCGCGGATCCACCGAGCCGACGGCGGGGCGGGTGTCCGGCGCGGGCGTCGACGGCCGATCCAGCGGGAGGCGCTGCGGCGCATTCGGATCCGGCAGGATCGTCGATTCTTCCGTATTTCGAGGCGCCGAAGGCTGTGCCTGCGCCGTTCCGACAAGAGGACCGGCCGCGATGACAAGCAGAGTGGCCGCCCATCCCGAAAGAAGTCTACGTTCCATGATCCATAACGCCCCCGAGCCGACAGTGTTCTGTTCGGCGCCATGGGGTTACAGCCTGGTAAAACCGCAGATTGCAAGCTTTTGAGGGCGACTTATCTTGGAACGTCAGAGACCTTGAATTCGCCAGCGAGACTTAGTTTGGATCATTTTGAAATGTCGAGCGGCGGATAATCGATTTTCAATACGCTTTCATCGATCGATACAGAGATCGAGGCGGCCGATAGAGCGACGGGCGGACAATCCCCGCCCAGCAAGGCCCACCGTGACCGCATTCGCATCGGTCTTCGTCCGCTGCGTCTTGCTCCGGCGCGGGCTTCGGGAAGCCCGCGCGGCGTCAAGACGGGCGAGGATTCGCCGCCACACCCGCGGCGAAATCGGCTTCGCGCGGCCGGTTCTGCGGGTCCGAGGCCGGCTCAGCGCGCCAGCAGGCCGGCCAGATGCGCGACGAGTCGGCGGGCGACCTCGTCCTTGCCGAGGCGCGGCCAGGTCTCCAGCGCGCCGTCGCGGTGGATCAGGTGGACCGTGTTGTCGGTCCCGCCCATGACGCCGCCCGCGGCCGAGACGTCGTTGGCGACGATCAGATCGCAGCCCTTCCGGACGATCTTGGCCCGGGCGTGGTCCAGCACCGTGTCGGTCTCGGCGGCGAAGCCGACCACCAGGGGGGGGCGCCCGGCCTCCAGACGCGCGACGGTGGCGAGGATATCGGGGTTCTCGACCAGCGGCATCGGCACCGGGCCGGCGCCGTCCTTCTTGATCTTCTTCGCGCCGGCCTCCGTCTCGGGGCGCCAGTCGGCCACCGCGGCCGCGAAGATCGCGATGTCGGCGGGCAGGGCGGCCTCGACCGCCGCGAGCATGTCCCGGGCGGTCTCGACCCGCACCACGGCGACGCCGGCGGGATCCGGGATCGAGACCGGCCCGGAGACCAGCGTCACGCGGGCGCCGGCCTGGGC
>NZ_VRVD01000264.1:0-6416 GCF_008040015.1 Methylobacterium sp. WL18
CCTCGGCGAGCCGGCAGGCCGGGCCGCCGGCCGCCTCGATCTGCAGGGTCGCGTGGCCGATGCCGAAGCGGCTGCGCAGGCCCTCAGCGGTCTCGTTGAGGAAGCCGTTGCCCGGGTGGTCCTCGGCGATCACCAGGTGGACCGTGAGGGCGACGCTGGTGGTGCTCATCGGCCAGATGTGCAGGTCGTGGAGGTCGACCACCCCGGGACGCTCGCGCAGGAAGCCGGTCACCGCCTCCGGGGAGATCTCCGGCGGCACCGCATCCAGCGACATCGCCACGCTGTCGCGCAGGAGCCCCCAGGTCGCCCAGACCACGAGGCCCGCGATGGCGAGGCTGACCGCGGGGTCGAGCCAACTGAGCCCGGTGAGCTGGATCACCAGGCCGGCGATCACGACGCCTGCCGAGACCGCCGCGTCGGCCACCATGTGCAGGAACGCGCCGCGGATGTTGATGTCGCCCTTGGCGCCGCTGGCGAACAGCCAGGCGGTGACGCCGTTGATCAGGATCCCGATGGCGGCCACCACCATCACGATGGAGCCCACTACCGGCTCGGGATGGACCAGCCGGACCAGGGCCTCCCAGATCACCGCCCCCATGGCGATCAGCAGGAACACCGCGTTGAACAGGGCCGCCAGGATCGACGAGCCGCGATAGCCATAGGTGAACCGGGCGCTGGCCCGGCGGCGCACCAGGATGGCGGCGATCCAGGCGGCGGCCAGGCCCAGCACGTCCGAGAGGTTGTGGCCGGCATCGGCCACCAGGGACATCGAGTTGCTGAGATAGCCGTAGGCCGCCTCGACCACCACGAAACCGGTGTTGAGCACGATGCCGATCGCGAAGGCCGGCCCGAAATTCTTCGGCGCGTGGGCGTGGCCGCCATGGCCGCCGTGCCCCCCATGGGAATGGGATCCGTGGGAATGATCGTGCCCGGCCAAGACGGTGCTCCGTTGGATCATGGTTTCAAAAGGTCCGGGACCTTTTGCGGGTGCAGGGCGGAGCCCTGCCAATGGGCTGAGCCCTTTGAAACCCTGTCTAGAAGTCCAGGTAGCCGGCGTCACGCAAGCGCGTGAGCAACGGCAGCAGCGGCAGTCCCAGCACCGTGCTGTGATCGCCGGCGACCGATTCGAACAGGTGGATGCCCGGTCCTTCCAGCTGGTAGCCGCCGACGCTGGCGCGGACCCTGTCCTCGCCGGCACAGTCCACATAGGCGGCGATCGCCCGGGCATCGAGGGGGCGGATCGTCAGCCGGGCGGTCTCCACGAAGGCGTCGTCGAGGGCGCCGGCCAGCGCCACCGCGGAATGCAGGGCGTGGGTGTGGCCGGCCAGGCGGGCGAGTTGGGCCCGGGCCTCCGCGGCATCCCGGGGCTTGTGGAAGACCGTGCCGTCGAGTTCGAGCACCTGGTCGGCGCCGAGGACGACCCGGCCGGGATGGCGGGCGGCCACCGCGTCGGCCTTGGCGCGGGCGAGGCGCAGGGCGAGCTCGGGCGGCGACAGGTCCTGGCTCGACGCCTCGACCGCGCGCTCGTCGATGCCGGGGGACGCGGTCTCCACCGGAAGCGCCGCGCTCTCCAGCAGGAGGCGTCGGGTCGGGCTGGTGGAGGCGAGGAGGAGCGGGTCCGGACGGAGCCAGGGCGAGCGGGGCATCGCGCCAGTGTCACGGATCGCGCTTGCGAAGCAAGGCTGCGACGAGCCCCGCCGCCGGGATGAACCGGCCGGCGGGGCTGTCGCGGAGCCGATACGCAACCTGGCTCCCGGGGCCGACAATGGCAGCGGCCGGTTAGGAGAAGGTCAACGCGACCCTGAGTTTCCAAAGGGCCGGGCCCTTCGGCGGGTTTCGGAGGCGGAGCCCTCGAATCCGGCCCCGACCCGGTCAGGTGTTCATCGAGTCGAAGAAGTCGCCGTTGCTCTTGGTCTGGCGCAGCTTGTCCATGAGGAACTCGATCGCGTCGGTGACGCCCATCGGGTTGAGGATGCGGCGCAGCACGTAGGTCTTCTTGAGGGCGTCCGGCGGGACCAGCAGCTCCTCCTTGCGGGTGCCCGAGCGGGTGATGTCGATCGCCGGGAAGATGCGCTTGTCCGAGACCTTGCGGTCCAGGATGATCTCCGAGTTGCCGGTGCCCTTGAACTCCTCGAAGATCACCTCGTCCATGCGCGAGCCGGTGTCGATGAGCGCGGTGGCGATGATCGAGAGCGAGCCGCCCTCCTCGATGTTGCGGGCGGCGCCAAAGAAGCGCTTGGGCCGCTGCAGGGCGTTGGCGTCGACGCCGCCGGTCAGCACCTTGCCGGAGGACGGCACCACGGTGTTGTAGGCGCGGCCGAGCCGGGTGATCGAATCGAGCAGGATGACGACGTCGCGGCCGTGCTCCACCAGGCGCTTGGCCTTCTCGATCACCATCTCGGCGACCTGCACGTGGCGGGTGGCCGGCTCGTCGAAGGTCGAGGCGATGACCTCGCCCTTCACCGAGCGGATCATGTCGGTGACCTCCTCGGGGCGCTCGTCGATGAGCAGCACGATGAGGTAGCATTCCGGGTGGTTGATGGTGATCGACTGCGCGATGTTCTGCATCAGCACGGTCTTGCCGGTGCGCGGCGGCGCCACGATCAGGGCGCGCTGGCCCTTGCCGATCGGGGCGACGATGTCGATGATCCGAGGGCTGAAATCCTTCTTGGGCGGGTTGTCCAGTTCGAGCTTGAAGCGCTGGGTCGGGAACAGCGGCGTCAGGTTGTCGAAATGGACCTTGTGCTTGATCTTCTCCGGGTTCTCGAAGTTGATCGTGTTGACCTTCAGGAGCGCGAAGTAGCGCTCGCCGTCCTTGGGGCCGCGGATCGGGCCCTCGACGGTGTCGCCGGTGCGCAGGCCGAAGCGCCGGATCTGGGTCGGCGAGATGTAGATGTCGTCCGGGCCCGGCAGGTAGTTCGAGTCGTTCGAGCGCAGGAAGCCGAAGCCGTCCTGCAGCACCTCGACGGTGCCGGCGCCGATGATCTCGACCTCCTTGGCAGCGAGCTGCTTCAGGATCGCGAACATCAACTCCTGCTTGCGCATGGTCGAGGCGTTCTCGACCTCGACCTCCTCGGCGAAAGCGGTCAGGTCGGTCGGCGTCTTGGCCTTGAGATCGAACAGCTTGACCTCGCGCACACC
The DNA here is from genome assembly GCF_008040015.1 of Methylobacterium sp. WL18. NCBI lineage: Bacteria > Pseudomonadati > Pseudomonadota > Alphaproteobacteria > Hyphomicrobiales > Methylobacteriaceae > Methylobacterium > Methylobacterium sp. WL18. The sequence continues at coordinate 3,142 of NZ_VRVD01000264.1, forward strand.
CTCGAGGGCGGCGACGGTCCCTTGACCGGCTCCTTGGGTGGCGGGCGCGTCGGCCGGGTCCGCGGTCTCGGGATCGACCAGGGGGTCGGCGAAGGCGTCGGGATGTGGCGTCATGGGGTGTCTTGCAACCGACGGAGAAGGTGGGAGGGCCGGTTCTGCGCCAAGCAACCCGGGGGACGGGCGCCGGAGAGCGGGCCGCGCTGGAACAGCGAGGGGCCCGAAGATCGTCTTGGCTGGACCGTGTACGGCAGGACCCTCGCGGCTCACGGGCGCGCTACGGCGCTGACCTTGTGATGAGGGCAGAGCAAAAGTAACGCGTTTTTCCACTGCACTCAAGGGGCTGATGGATCGGGGCTGGTCTGACGCACGCGCGAGCGGTGACGACGGGCCCGCATCGTCGCGGAGTGGGGCGTCATGGCCTCCCGCGCATCCCCGCCCCCGCAGAGGGGCCAGGGAGACGCGCCCTGTTCTCAAACCCACGGCGTCCCTCGGAAACCTACGCCCCCCGCCACGATCCGTTGAACACCTCTGCGCACGCCGGACCTCGCGAATCCGGCGCGGCGGCGCTAATGCGCTCTGCACGGAACCGCGTTCCCGCGGGGCCGTTCCCCGTCCCGGCGCCGCAGCGCAGCAAACCGTCAACCCGAGAGCCCGGCCCCACCGACATGCGCGACGACGCTACCGGACGCACCATCACCGCGCACGAGCCGCGCCGGATCCCGTGGCTCGACATCGTCTTCGGCTTCGGCCCGATGGTGCCGATCGCGGCCGGCGCCGCCGCGACCTGGTGGCTGAACGGCCAACCCCTCGATTACCTGGTGGCCCTGTTCACCCTGCTGTACGCCGCCTCGATCCTGCTGTTCCTGGCCGGCGTCCACCGGGGCGTCAGCTTCCGCACCGAGGGCGGCCCGCATCTCGCGCAGATCGTGACGATGCTGATCCTGTACGGTCTCGGCCTGTTCAGCCTGTTCTCGGCCGTGATGGGCAAGGCGGTGCCGGCGCTGGCCATGCTGATCCTGGGCTACGCGGCCATCGGGATCCTGGATCCGATCGCGGCGCGCGCCGGGCAGGTGCCGCTCGCCCATGCCCGCCTGCGCCCGCTGCAGATGCCGATCGCCGTCATCAGCCTGGCGGTCCTGCTCTGGATCAAGCTGACGGCGCCGTATTAATCGTTCTTCTCAAACCCACCTCCCCCTCATCCTGAGGCGACGCAGCGAAGCGGAGGCCTCGAAGGAGGGCTCCAGGGATCGCGCGGCAGCTGGAGGCCTCCTTCGAGGCGGCTTCGCCGTACCTCAGGATTGGGGAGTGAGTCGGTCATCCGTAAGGCTGGCCGTTGCGTCGCGTCATTGCACCTTCAGCGACGGCGCGGCCAAGCCAGACCCCGGAAACCGAATTCCCCTTTCGCCCATCATGCTCTAGAGCCCGGCCCCAGGATCCCCGCCGCGCCGGGGACGACTCACACCGGACCCGGGCTCCGGGTCCGCGGGAAGCGAACGCGTTCACATGTCCAAGCCCGAAACCGCGAAGGCCGAGAGCCGGGCCGAAATCCTGAAACCCCGCCTGCCCCGCGGCTTCGTCGACCGCCGCGCCGACGAGATCGCCGCGCAGGGTCGGATGCTGGAAACGATCCGCAAGAGCTTCGAGCTCTACGGCTTCGAGGCCCTGGAGACCCCGTTCGTCGAGTATACCGAGGCGCTCGGCAAGTTCCTGCCCGACCTCGACCGCCCGAACGCCGGCGTGTTCTCGTTCCAGGACGACGACGAGGCCTGGCTCTCCTTGCGCTACGACCTGACCGCGCCGCTGGCCCGGTTCGTGGCCGAGAACTACGACGCGCTGCCGAAACCCTACCGCAGCTACCGGGCCGGCTTCGTGTTCCGCAACGAGAAGCCGGGGCCCGGCCGCTTCCGCCAGTTCATGCAGTTCGATGCGGACATCGTCGGCGCCGGCAGCGTCGCGGCCGATGCCGAGACCTGCATGCTGATGGCCGACACGCTGGACCGGCTCGGGCTCGGCGGCCAGTACGTGGTCAAGGTCAACAACCGCAAAGTGCTCGACGGCGTCATGGAAGCGATCGGGCTCGCCGGCCCAGACAAGGCCGGCCAGCGCCTGACCGTCCTGCGGGCGATCGACAAGCTCGACCGGCTCGGCGTCGACGGCGTGCGCGACCTCCTGGGCGCCGGCCGCAAGGACGAGAGCGGCGACTTCACCAAGGGCGCGGGCCTCGACGCCGATGCGGTGTCCCGGATCCTGGCCTACGTGTCGTTCCAGGCCGATGCCGGCGACGGCGCCGACAAGATGGCCTTCTGGGAGAAGTTCTTCGCCGGCTGGCACGAGGCGGTGGGCGGGTCCGAGACCGGCCGCGAGGGCATCGCCGAGTTGCACGCGATCATGCGGCTCTGCGCCGCCGCCGGCTACGGCCACGACGTGATCCGCGCCGATCCGAGCGTGGTGCGCGGACTCGAATACTACACCGGCCCGGTCTACGAGGCCGAGCTGACGTTCCCGGTCACAAACGAGGACGGCCAGACCGTGCGCTTCGGCTCGGTGGCCGGGGGCGGCCGCTACGACGGCCTGGTCGGGCGGTTCCGGGCCGAGCCGGTGCCGGCCACCGGTTTCTCCATCGGCGTCTCGCGGCTGTTCTCGGCGCTGCAGCTGGTGAAGAGCCCGCTGCTCGCCGGCACCGAGACCCCCGGCCCGGTGGTGGTGCTGGTCCTCGACCGCGAGAACATGGCCGATTACCAGCGGCTGGTCGCGCTGCTGCGGGCCGACGGCATCCGGGCCGAGCTCTATCTCGGCGCCGCCGGCATGAAGGCGCAGATGAAGTATGCCGACCGGCGCCGCGCCCCGGCGGCGATCATCCAGGGCTCGAACGAGCGCCTGGCCGGCGAGGTCCAGATCAAGGACCTGATCGAGGGCGCGCGGGCGGCCGAGAGCATCGGCAGCAACGCCGAGTGGAAGGCGGCGCGGCCGGCGCAGGTTTCCTGCCCCGAGGCCGACATGGTGGCACAGGTCCGCGCCGTGCTGGCCCGGCACTTCCCGGCGCCCAAGGACTGAGACTGGAGCGCTCTCCGACGAAGTGGCTCCGGTTCGTCGCAAGAGCGCGCGTCAAAACGAGAGCCTAGAGCCGTGGCCCCCCCCCCCCCCCCCCCCCCCCCCCCCCCCCCCCCCGCCCCCGCCCCCCCCCCCCCCCCCCCCCCCACCCCCCCCCCCCCCCCCCCCCCCCCCCCCCCCCCCCCCCCCACGGCTCTAGAGCGTGTTATGCACCTGTCATCAGT
>NZ_VRVD01000265.1:0-6384 GCF_008040015.1 Methylobacterium sp. WL18
CCTGGGCTGCCGTCAGCCGCGCCGGCTCGCGCCCGAAATAGGCCAGGCTCGCCGCCCGGACGCCCTCGAGGGGACCGCCATAGGGGGCGAGCGCCAGGTAGAGGTCGAGCAGCGCCGCCTTGCCGAGCTGCCGCTCCAGCGCCACCGCCCGGACCATCTGGCGGAGCTTGGCCTCCAGCGAACGCCCGTGGCGCGGCTCGACCAGGCGGGCGACCTGCATCGACAGGGTCGAGCCCCCCGACAGGATCCGGCCATGCCCCAGCCATTGGCCGGCGGCCCGCAGGATCGCCACCGGATCGACGCCGGGATGGGTCTCGAAGCGCCGGTCCTCGTAGGCGAGCAGCATCGCCCGGTAGCGCGGATCGACGGTCGCAGCTCTGGCCGGAAGCCGCCAGCGGCCGTCCGCGGTGGCGAAGGGGCGCAGCAGCGTGTCGGCCCGGTCGAGCACGACGGTGGAGCGTGCCGAGGCCGCCGCCAGGTCGAGGGGCGGCAGCGAAACGGCGTAGTGCCAGACCAGCCCGGCGCCGGCCATGACGAGCCCGGCCAGAAGCGCCGCCATCGCGAGGCCCCTGCGCACCGCACGGCGAAGCCGGGACGCGGCGGCCGCGCCGGGATCGGGCCCTTGGTGCGGCACGCATCCTCCAGATCCCGGGTCTACCAGAGCGCACAGATTCACCGATCCGCCGCGGCAGGCAAGGCCCGGGGCGCCGGCTCAGCCGATGCCGACGCCGCGCAGATCCGGGAAGGCCGGCCGGCCCGCCTGGGCCAGGTGGAGCGGGAACGGCACGACGTTGGACGACAGCATGACGGGCTCGATCGCGATGTTCTGCGGCGCGGGCTTGCGCGCCTTGCCGAGCTTGGCCCAGCGTTCGAGACGCCTGAAATAGGCCCGCCGCGTCAGCCAGATCGGAAATCGCTTGCCCTTGTGCATGATCAACCCCTCGTCGACACGCGCCTGAATCGCGAATTCCAGTCCATGATTCTCGATCACTGAAGATTGATCGAATCATGACTGTATTCGTGATACCATGCCAACGTGTCGCTGCACGCATCCCCCGTTTGGGGGACGCGGCGCGACAGGGTCAGGCCGCCGCCGTTTCCTTCGCTCGCTCGTGCGCGAGCTTGACCACCGAGACCTGATCGACCTTGCCGCTGCCCAGCATCGGGATCGCGTCCAGCACCACCACCTCGGCGGGGATCGCTACGTCGGAGGCGCCACGCTCCTTGGCGAAGCTCTGGTAGGCGGGGCGCGTCGCGCCCTTCTCCTGGGTGAACAGCACCAGCCGCTCGCCCTTGCGCGCGTCCGGCACCGCCGCGACCGCGCTCGGCTGGTTCGGCCAGAGTTCGGCGGCGAGCGCCTCGATGCCGGCGAGCGAAACCATCTCGCCGGCGATCTTGGCGAAGCGCTTGGCCCGGCCCTTGATCGTCACGAAGCCCATGGCGTCGATCGCCACGATGTCGCCGGTGTCGTGCCAGCCGCCCGGCGGCGGCTCCAGCACGCCGGGTTTTTCCGCCCGCAGGTAGCCCAGCATGATGTTGGGTCCCCGAACCGACAGGCGTCCGGCATCGTCGATTCCGGGCACCGGCTCCAGGCGGGTCTCGATCCCGGGCAGGATCCGCCCGACCGTGCCGAATCGGTTGAACATCGGCGTGTTGAGGGCGACCACCGGCCCGCATTCGGTGACGCCGTAGCCTTCCAGGATGCGCAGGCCGAACTTCTCGCCCCAGGTCTTGCGGGTCGTTTCCTTCACGGCCTCGGCCCCGGCCACGACGTAGCGCAGCGAGCGCAAGTCGTAGGCGTGCGCGGCCCGGGCGTAGCCGGCGAGGAACGTGTCGGTGCCGAACAGGACCGTGCTGTTGGAGCCGTAGATCAGCTCCGGGACGATCCGATAGTGCAGCGGCGACGGGTAGAGATAGACCGGCACCCCCGAGACCAGGGGCAGGACCAGCCCGGCGGTCAGCCCGAAGGCGTGGAACACCGGGAGCACGTTGAACACCTTGTCGGTCGGCCCGAAATCGATCCGGGCCGCCACCTGGGCCACGTTGGCGAGCATGCAGCGGTTGGCCAGCACCACGCCCTTGGGCGTACCCTCGCTGCCCGAGGTGAAGAGGACCGCGGCCGGATCCTCGCCCGTGCGCCGTACCAGAGGTTTGCGCCCGGCCAGCAGGGCGCGGATCTTGTCCGGCGTCGTGACGGTGGCGCGCACGTCCTCCAGGTAGATCAGTTCGACCTGTCCCTTGATCGCCTCTATCAGGCTGCCGAGCCGTCCTTTCTCGATGAAGGCCCGGGAGGTGAGGATCTTGTCGACCTGCGCCGCCCGGCACGCCGAGAGCACGTTGGCCGCGCCGGCGGAGAAGTTGATCATCGCCGGCACCCGGCCCGCAGAGGCCAGGGCGAACAGGGTCACGGCCGCGCCGTTGGCGTTGGGCAGCATCACGCCGATCCGGCCGCCTTCCGGGGCGAGCGACATCAGCTTGCGGCCGAGCACGTTCGCGCCGAGGACGAGGCGGCTGTAGGACAGGCGGCCGGTGACCGGGTCCTCGACGGCGGTGCGGCGCCAACCGTGGCGGTCCCCGGCGTCGATCAGCGCTGCCATCAGGCCCCGGTCGGTGTCGGCGGTGCGGAACAGCAGGTCGGACATGATGCCGTAGAGCGCCGCCCCGGCCGCCTGGCGCCGGGCCTTGCCGCGCAGCGCCGGGTCCACGGTGAGGCGCACCGGCGGCAGCAGCGTCACGGTCACCTTGGGCCACCAGCGATGGCGGACCTGCCCGCGGGACAGGCGCGAGAACGCGGTACGCTCCAGCCCGTCGATCTTCACCGGCACCACCATGGCACCCGACTTGTCGGCGATCAGCCCGGCGCCGTCGTAGACCTTCATCAGGCTGCCGGTGACGGTGAGCCGGCCTTCGGGGAAGATGATCAGCGTTTCACCGCTCTTGACCGCGTTGATCAGCGTCCGGGTGGCGAGCGGCCGGGTCGGGTCGAGGGGCATCGCCCTGGTCACCCGCAGGAACGGCCGCACCCACCAGCGCTGCGCGATCCCGCTGTCCACCGCGAAGACCGGCTCCTGATCGAGCAGCGACAGCGCCAGCGGCGCGTCGAGGAACGAGACGTGGTTGAGCGCCAGGATGCAGTTCGGCCCGGCCGCCGCGACGTTGTCGAGCCCGCGGACCTCCAGCCGGTAGAAGGCCCGGAACAGGATCGAGAGCGCGTCGCGGAACGGGCTGGTCGGCAGGGTCGCGAACACCACGGCGCCGACGATCAGGTTCAGCACGCCCACGAGCGCGAGTAGGCTCGCACTCGACAGGCCCGCACCCTGCAGGGCCGCCAGCGCCAGGGTGCCGGCCACCATGAACGCCGCGGTCACGACGTTGACCGCCCCGATGATGCGCGCCCGCATCGCCTTCTCGGTCCAGGCCTGCACGGCCGCGAAGGATGGGACGATGTAAAGGCCGCCCGACACGGCGAGGCCGAGGAAGCCGATCGCAGTGCGCAGGCCGTACCCGGTCTGCAGGAAGTCGGAAGGTCCGATCGCCTCTGCGGGCGGCGGCGGCAGGTGTCCGATCGTCCAGGCGAGGTCGAGGCCGAACAGTCCCATCAGTACCGCGCCGACCGGCGTCGGCAGGAGCACGATCCGGCCGCTGGCGAGCCAGGAGGCGAGCCCCGATCCCACCGCGATGCCGACGGAGAACAGCGCCAGCAGCAGGGTGATCACGGTCTCGGTGCCGTTGAAGGCGTCGCGCACCAGGACCGGCAGGAGCGACAGCACCACGACTCCGACCAGCCAGAACCAGCTCACCGTCAGGGAGCCGCGCCACAGGCGCGTGTCGGCCCAGAGGTCGCGCAGCAGCGAGGCCGTCGAGCGCGCCACGTTGCGATCGACGTGCAGGTCCGGTGCCCCCTCCCCGGTCGGCGGGATCATCCGGGCCGAGAGCCAGCACAGGACCGCGAAGCCCATCACCAGGGCACCGAACACCAGGCCGGAGCCGCCCATCGCCGAGGCCGCGCCGGCCGCGATGGTGCCGAGCAGGATCGCCAGGAAGGTCGCTGCCTCGACCAGCGCGTTGCCGGCCGGCAGCTCCTCGCGGCGCAGGTGGTCCGGCAGGATCCCGTACTTGATCGGGCCGAACAGGGCCGCGATCGTCCCGAACAGGCCCAGCGCCACGAACAATACCGGTACCGAGTGCAGCAGGAAGCCGAGCACCGCGGTGCCGGCCGCGAAGATCTCGGCGAACTTGAGCCGGCGGGCCATCAGCGCCTTGTCGTACCGGTCGGCCCATTGCCCGCCCAGGCCCGACAGAATGAAGAACGGCCCGATGAACACCGCGCTCGCCAAGGTGACCAGGACGCCGGCATGGGCATCCGCCTGCCCGCCGATCCCGAACAGGATCAGGAAGGCCAGCGCGTTCTTGAGGAAATTGTCGTTGAACGCCGAGAAGAACTGGCACCAGAACAGCGGCGCGAAGCGCCGGGCACTCATCAGGGAACGGAACATGGCGATCTCTCGGTTCCGAACCTGACTGGCCCACTCGATGCGTCGAGGTCAAATCGGACCTGCGTCACGCGGTGGTTGCGGGGCCGCCATACACCGTTTCGCGCGTCATTCCGACGATGTCGTCCTTACGCGCGCAAGGAAACGACCCGGTGATGCGCGATGGTTCGGGGATCGTGGGCTGCCCCGGGTTGCGCCGCTGCGCGTGTAAGGACGGTCAAGCCACGGCCAACCTGGCCCGCGGACATCGGGTGTGCGCCCTCAACCACAGGCGATGCGCGAGCAGCCGCGCGGGAGGTGCTTTGACCGCGCGGCCAACCTGAGGATTATTCCGGACATCTCCGTTCCCTCGCCTCGGCTATCTGTGGCGCACAACCGAGTGCCGTGAGCGATCTTAGGGCGCCCGACTCAAGACATTCCCGAACAAGCGCAGCTCCGGGATCTTGAAAAAGACAGTCCGGTATGAACTCCTGTCGCTGGCTGCCCGCCATCACCTCTGCGAGGTCACCATGACCGAACTGCTCGCCGTCATCACCATTACCATTCTGGCCGTGATAAGTCCCGGCCCCGACTTCGCGATGGTGACGCGGAACAGTCTTTTGCTATCGCGCCGCGCGGGATTGCTGACGGCGCTGGGCATCGGCGCGGGCGTATTGGTGCATGTCACCTATACGATCCTCGGCGTCGGCATACTGATCCAGCAATCCATCTGGTTGTTCAATGCGCTCAAGCTGGTCGGCGCAGCCTATCTCATCTGGCTCGGTATCAAGATGCTGCGCGCCGTGCCGACCTCGGATGCACCGTCCGCTGCGCCTGTCGTGCCGTCGGATCTTGAGGCGTTGCGCATCGGCTTTCTGACCAACGCACTCAATCCCAAGTGTACGGTCTTCGTGGTCAGCCTGTTCATGCAGGTGGTCCAGCCATCGACGCCGTTGGCGACGCAGATCGGCTATGGTGCCTTCATCTCGGGCGCGCACATCCTGTGGTTTGCGCTGGTCGCCCTGTTCTTCTCCGCGGGGCGTGTCCGGGATCGCCTCCTCGCCGTGCGCCACTGGATCGACCGGGTGTTCGGCGTCTTGCTGGTCGGGTTCGGGCTGTTGCTGGCGCGGTCGAGCGTGGCACGGTGATGGCGTTGAGCGGTCGCTGTCCGGAGCTGCCCTGTTTCTGAGATAGCGGGCGAAAACAGACAGCTCCTTCAGGGTGTTTGCGGCGGCGGATTGTCCCCCTGCCTCACGATGCTTGGTCTTTGCAGAGGTCGTTCTCAGAACAACCCCGTCGTCCCGGCCGCCGATCGCGCTCGCCTCGACTGCTCAAACCTTCCGGACGGTCCGGCCGTGCCTGTCGGCGAGCCTGCTGACCTGGCGTTCCATCAGGTTCCGCAGCGACGCGCCGACATCGTAGGACCAGGCGATGTAGGCCGCGATCGTCGCGCTCACCACCATCACGGCGCTGGCCGCGCAGATCGGCACCGCCAGCAACAAGGTCAGGACCAGGCCGACCGACATCCGCTCGCCGAGCGAGGCTTGCGGCCAAGGATCGATCGGTAGGGAGAACCGTCGTCCGTATCGCATGGCTGCGATCCTCGAAGGCCGGTCGCGCTGCGATGGCGCGCGACTACGCAGGATCAACAGCGCTCGGTGTCGGATGTTGCGCGCCGGGTTCCAAAAAGACCGGCGGCCGTGACGTTCCGGCACGGCGGTGCGGCGCAACCGTGGGCGTCGGCACCCGTTGCCGCTGCGATTTTCTCCACTCAGGCGAGGCCAGTATGGCACGGGTTGCAGTCGTTACCGGAGGGACCGCCGGAATCGGGCTCGCGACCGCGCATCGCTTCGCCGCCGGCGGATGGTCGGTGGCGGTGGTGGCGCGCGATCCCGCGCGGGTCGCCGCCGCC
>NZ_VRVD01000266.1:0-6353 GCF_008040015.1 Methylobacterium sp. WL18
GCGCGGCTGGTGATCGGCGCCGACGGGGCCTGCTCGCCGGTGGGCAAGGCCGAGGTGCCCGGCCACGACAAGATGAAGCAGGTCTTCGCCTATCACGAGATCGTCCGGGTGCCGGCCCCCGATGCGCCGGGGGGTGGCGCCGTCGATGCCGCCCGCTGCGACGTCTACTATCAGGGCCGGCACTCGCCGGACTTCTACAGCTGGATCTTTCCGCACGGGGAGACCGCCAGCATTGGCACCGGCAGCGCGAAGAAGGGCTTTTCCCTGCGCTCCTCGATCCGGGCCCTGCGCGTCGCCACCGGCCTCGACGGCGCCGAGACGATCCGCCGGGAGGGCGCGCCGCTGCCGCTGAAGCCGCTCAAGCGCTGGGACAACGGCCGCGACGTGCTGCTGGCGGGCGATGCCGCCGGGGTCGTCGCCCCGGCCTCCGGCGAGGGCATCTACTACGCGATGCTGGGCGGCCAGCTCTCGGCCGAGGCGGCGAAAGCCTTCCTAGCCACCGGCGACGTCCGGGCGCTCGCGGGCGCGCGCAAACAGTTCATGAAGCTGCACGGCCGCGTGTTCTGGATCCTCGGGATGATGCAGTGGGTCTGGTACCGCAGCGACGGCCTGCGCGAGCGGTTCGTGTCGATCTGCCGGGACAAGGACGTCCAGCAGCTCACCTGGGACAGCTACATGAACAAGGAGCTGGTCCGGGCCAAGCCCGCCGCCCACGCGCGGATCTTCTTCAAGGACCTCGCCCACCTGTTCCGCTGGGTCTCCCCGTGACTTTTCTGGGGCTCGATCGGAGCTGGGGCCCGCCTGTGGTGGCGGCCGTGGTGGCGATCCTGGTCGCGGTCGCCGGCGGGGTCGCGACCAAGACGGATGGCTGGTACCGGCACCTGCGGTTCCCGTCCTGGAAGCCGCCGGACTGGGCGTTCGGGCCGGTCTGGACCACGATCTTCCTGCTCACCACCATCGCCGCCGTGATGGTCTGGAACCGCGATCCCAATCCCACCGCCCGGCTGCTGCTGGTCGCCGCCTACGCGGTGAACGGCGTGCTCAACATCGCCTGGAGCGTGCTGTTCTTCCGGTTCCGCCGGCCCGACTGGGCGCTGGCCGAGGTCGCGGCCCTGTGGCTGTCGATCGCCGTGCTGGTGCTGGTCACCGGCCGGGTCTCGATCGCGGCCGGGCTGATGAACCTGCCCTATCTCGCCTGGGTCAGCGTCGCCGCCTGCCTCAACCTGCGGATCGTGCGGCTCAACGCGCCGTTCCGGGGGCTCGCCTGATGGAGGCGCTGTTCGCCTCGGGGCGGATCGTCGACATCATCCTGGGGCTGGTCGCCGCCGAGGCGCTGCTGCTCGCCTGGTTCGCGCGGCGCCGCGGGATGGCCCCGGCGCCGCTGCTCGCCAACCTCTGTTCCGGTGCGGCGCTGATGCTGGCGCTCCGGGCCGCGCTTACCGGATCCGGCTGGCCGACGGTCGCCGGCTGGATGCTGGCGGGCCTCCTGGCCCACCTTGCCGACCTCGGTCTTCGGTTCCGGCGGGGCGGCACGGCGCATCGCCGCACCCGGCCGCAGCCAGGAACAACGCCGCAGAGCGCCGCGTTCACGCGCAGCACCCTGGAAAACCTATAAAGACGGCTCGGGAGAGGTCGCCATGCAGCGCAGGAACGCCCTCTCGCCGGCCCGTGGCGCGGCCCCCATCCTTGCGGGCCTGCTGCTCGCCGCCCCGGCCCTGGCGCAGGACGCCTCCGATCCGGTGGAGCGCGGCAAGTACCTCGTCACCATGGGCGACTGCGCCGCCTGCCACACCGCCCCGGGCGGCAAGTTCCTGGCCGGCAACTACGCGCTCAACATGCCGTTCGGGGTGATCATGACCCCCAACCTGACCCCCGACAAGGAGACCGGGCTCGGCGACTACTCCTACGCCGACTTCGAGAAGTCGTTCCGCCAGGGCTACAGCAAGCATGTCGGCTACCTGTATCCGGCCTTCCCGTTCGGCTGGTACACCAAGGTCACCGACGAGGACACGCAGGCCATCTGGGCCTACCTGCAATCGCTCCCGCCGGTGAGCGAGAAGCGTAAAGAGAACCAGATCCCCTTCCCGTTCAACGTCCGCACCGCGCTGGTGACGTGGCGGACCGCGTTCTTCACGGAGGAGCGGTTCAAGCCCGACCCGAGCGCCAGCGCCGAGGTGAACCGCGGCGCCTACCTGGTGGAGGGGCTCGGCCACTGCGCCATGTGCCACAACGAGAACAAGCTCGTGGGCAATTCGAGCTTCGCCGGCCGCTTCGGCGGCGGCGTCATCGACGGCTGGTACGCCCCCAACATCACCCCGGACGGCCACCAGGGCATCGGCGCCTGGACCGACGAGCAGGTGGTGACCTACCTCAAGACCGGCACCGCCCCGGGCGACCGCCCCGGCGTCGCCGCCGGCCCGATGCGCCAGACCATCATGGAATCCCTCTCCAAGGTGAAGGAGGAGGACCTGAAGGCGATGGTCGCCTACCTGCGCACGGTCCCGGCCAAGCAGACCTACAAGCCCAAGGACCTCACCGCCTTCGACACCGCCGACGCCCCGGGCGCCTCCACCTACCTGACCTACTGCTCCTCCTGCCACCAGCCCAACGGCAAGGGCATCGAGGGCGCGGTGCCGGCGCTGGCCGGCAACACCTCCGTCCAGTCCGAAGGCCCCGAGACGGTGCTGCGGGTGATCTACGGCGGTCTTGCCGCCCAGAGCGGGCTCGCCCCGATGGTGGCGATCGGCCAGCAGATGACCGACGTCGAGGTCCGGAACGTCACCGACTACATCCGCAACTCCTGGGGCAACAAGGCGCCGCCGGTGACCGGCGACAAGGCCTCCGAGGCCCGGGCCGCCACCAAGACCATGCTGGCCGGCACCGCCCCCTGCGCCGAGATCGAGCAGGACACGCTGAAGGCCGCCTTCGACAAGGTCGGCGTCGCGGCGACGCTCACCGGCCTCAAGCAGCAGGACTTCGTGCCGACGCTGGTCCGGGTGGTGCCGCAGATCAAGGCGGCCGACACCGGCGCCTCCGACGACGACGTGGTCAACGCCCTCACCACGGCCTTCTGCAAGGTCGGCCGCGACGATCCGCAATACGCCAGCCCGAGTTGGCCCGCGGTGATCGGCACCTTCGCCAACGTCGCCTACAGCCAGGTGAAGAACCCGGAGAAGCAGGCGGCGGCCGTCCCCGGCGCGACCACGCCGCCGGCGAAGAACTGAGGTTTTTTGGGGGGGCGGGACGTGCCCTCCCCGTCCGTGCAGCGACGGGCCTCAGGGGTTCGGATTTTCGGTTCCCCCGGCAGGAAAAGCCTGATCTCGTTCTTCGGGCGAAGGCTCGACGCATACCGTCACGCACCCTCATCCCGGGGCCGCGCAGCGGAGCCCGGGATCCAGACCCGCTGATGTGCCAAGCCTTGCAGGGGCAGCGTTTCTGGTTTCCGGGCTCCGCTGCGCGGCCCCGGAATGACGGCACGGGTGGCGGAAGTCCGTTGTGGCTCATGTCCCTGACGGGTCGGAGGGCGAACGCCGCCGCCTCGGCCACCTTCAGCCGGTGGTTCCCGTCCGTCCCATCGCGCCAAGCGTGAAAGAGGCGCTCAGGCCGGTTCGTAGGGCCGCACCTTCGAAAGGTCGGTCTCGGCCTCCGCGTGCGAGAGGTCGTGCGCGGTCTGAAGGTTGAGCCAGAACTGGGGTGTCGTCCCGAACCGGATGCTCAGGCGCAGCGCGGTATCGGCGGTCACGCCGCGGCGTTCGCGGACGATCTCGCTGAGCCTGTTGGGCGGGACATCGAGTTCGGCGGCGAGGCGATTGGCGCTCAGTCCGTGCGGCGCCATGAACTCCTCGCGGAGAACCTCACCGGGATGCGTGCGCAGGCGGGGCATGGGGTTATCCTCTATGGTAATCCACGATCTCGACGGTCTCGGGTCCGGCGTCGCCCCATGTGAAGCAGATGCGCCACTGGTCGTTGATGCGGATGCTCCATTGTCCGTCGCGGTTACCGCTCAGCTTCTCGAGCTGGTTGCCGGGCGGGGAACGCAGGTCGCCCAACGCGGCGGCCGCGTCGATCATGTCCAGCTTGCGGACGGCGACGGCCTTGAAGGCGCGCCACTGCCGGTGACAGACGTCGCGGAGGTGGAGCGCCTCCGTATCCTTGTCCGCGAAACTCTGAATCATCGCCGCGCGCTACGTTGTACGTAAAACGTATCAGAGCCGGCGGAGTCGCGCAACGGTTCCGGTTCGACCGCTCGCGATGACGAAGGGCGGCCTGAGCCGCACGGTGGTACCCGCAACGGGAACGGACACGGCCGCGCGTCGTTTGTGCCGCGACCTCACAACTCGGAGTTCCCGTGTCCAGCCTCGTCCGAATCCTGCTCGCGATCTTCATCCCGCCGGTGGCGGTGCTCGTCACCACGGGCTTCGGCCTGCAGTTCCTGCTGAACATCCTGCTGTGGCTGATCTTCTGGCTGCCCGGCACGGTCCACGCCCTGTGGCTGATGAACCGCGACCGGCCGCTGCTCTGATCGCTACGGCGGGGCCGTGACCGCTACGGCTTGGCCGTAGCCGCTACGGCTTGGCCTTGGCCTCCGGCTCGCCCTTGCGCAGGACGAGCTTCGGATCGGCCTTCGGCTCCACCTTCGCGGTCTTCACCGCGTGCGGCTTGGCCGCCGCCTTGGGGGCGAGCGGCTCGGCCGCGTGCGCGAGCTTGACCGGCTCGGGCACGACCGTCGCGTCCACCGCCGGGGTGGCGGGGGTCGGCTTCTCTTTGTCGAACAGCGAGCCCATCAGCTTCTGGTAGCTGCTCGGATCGCCATCCGCGTCGGCCACGGCGATCCGGGCGGGCTTCTGGCCGACCGACGCGGTGGTCTCGACTCGGAGATCCGGATCGGTGCGGTTGGCCATCAGCGTGGTGGCGGCGGGCTTCTGTCCCCGTCCGGCCTTCGCAGTCGCCTTCGCCGGCACGGCCGCGGCCATCATCGTCGGCTGCACCTTCGGGTCGATCTCGATCTCCTGCGGCCCGGCCGCCAGGGTCTCGGGGCGGCTGACGTCGCCGAGATTGTGCCGGCCGAACTCCTTGGCGTCGTAGGGCAGCACCGTCTCGGTGCCGCCGAGGCTCGCGAAGGCGCTGGTGTTGGCCGGCGGCCGGAACACCGGGTTCTGGCCGCCGTCCTGGTAGACCACGCGCACGGCCGGCGTGCCCTTGGCGACCAGCTCGGCCACCTCGCGCTCGTCGTGCTCGCGCTTCTCGGCCACGACGGGGTCGACCCGCGGCTTGCACGCGCCGGCCGCCGCGTCCGAGCCGCCGAACACGTATTTGGTCCCGCACTGGCCGACCTTCGGCTCCTCGCGCAGGGCCTCGAAGTAATCCGAGCCCTCCTTGAGGTTCTGCCAGAACGGCATGTTCGGGTCGTTGCGGAACTTGGCCATGTTCTGGGCCGTCATCCGGAACGGGTAGGACTGGAACTGGAAGCTGCGCTGGCCGCCGATGAACGCCTCCCGGGCCACCGCGTAGATCTCCGCGATGGTCGCGTCGGTCATGGCGAAGCAGCCCGCCGACGAGCAGGTGCCGTGGACCATCAGGTACTTGCCGGTGCGCCCGTTGGCCCGGTCGACGGCATTCGGGAAGCCGGTGTCGAACGAGAGGTAGTACGACGAGTTCGGGTTCATCAGGCCCGGGGTGATCGTGTAGAACCCCTCCGGGGCCTGCCGGTCGCCCTCGCGGACCTTCGGCCCGAGCTGGCCGGACCAGCGGCAGATCGGGTAGGTCTTCAGCAGCGCGTAGCGGCCGTCGCCGCCGCGCTTCCACACCTCCATCTCCGCTTCCTTCTTGTAGGCGCGGATCAGGATCGGGTCGGATTGCTGCATGCCCTTGGTCTGCATCAGGGCGAGCGTCTGGGGGGCGATCGGCGCGATGCTGCGCGCGCTCGGGCCGTTGATCCCGGAGCCGTCCTGGCAGCCGGCCAGCGCGAGGGCCAGCAGGGACGCCGCCGCCAGCAGTCGCGCAGTCGCGAGACGCGCCGTCATGGGGAACCTCGTCGTCTTCAGTCTGCGCCCGGCGGCCTTTTGATAGCCGACATCGGGCGCCACTCCCCAACCCAATAGGCTCGTTAAGCTTGCACCTTCGTTACCGCAAGGACCGGGGTGCAACACTGCACGGCTGTGAGCGGTGGATACGATAGCTGTGCACACGTCTTCGCGGGATGGGGATGAGGGCTGCGACGAACATGCGCGCGCCCCTCCCCCCTCTGCGGGGGAGGGTGGGCCGGCCGTCAGGCCGGGTCGGGAGAGGGGCAGCGCGACGGTTCAGGATCTCGCGCCCGTCGCGCCCTTTCCGGAAACGGCGCTCCCCTCTCC
>NZ_VRVD01000267.1:0-6334 GCF_008040015.1 Methylobacterium sp. WL18
GTTCACCAGGGGCGTGCGGGCCGGCGCGATGGCGTCGCGGGCCGCGTTGCGGTCGCCGCGCTTGAGCGCCGCCATGATCGCGTCTCGCGACGCGAGATAGGCCTGCCACCGCGCCTCGAACCTGTTCCACAAGGCGGTCTCATCGGACGCCCCGATATGCGACCGGTATTGCTTGAACATCTCCGGGATTGCCGCGTCCATCTCGATGAACTCAGCATCCAGGTCGCGGTTTTCTGCACTGTCGTCGGCGATCACCTTACGGATCGTCGTCGTGTGATACCGCAGCGCCAGGAACTGGAGATTGTCCAGCTCGTGGTTTTTCGCGTTCCAGATATCCCGCATCTCCCGGGCCGAGTCGTTGACGGCTTTGATACTCATGATACTGGAGAAGGAATTGACACTCAGAAGCACAAAACCGAGCAGTGATACTAAAATAAATCGAGTTGTGATACTTCTAGACCGCTGCATGCCGACCTCCATCCCGGACCAACGAACGGAACGATATCGCAGGAGCGTAACAAGAAGTGCTTAAAGATCGACATTCCATTGCGTCGGTCCACCGGATCGAGCCGGTTCACCGCATGAATGCTTTGTCACGGATCGCCTTTTAGCCGAAACCAGCCCAATCATCTATGAGTGGAAGTTGAGCACGCCGTGCGGCGCGGTCACGGCCGCAGCAGCACCTTGCCCACGGCTGCCCGGCGGGTCAGCAACCCGAAGGCCTCCGGAAACTCGTCCAAGGGGTAGGTGCCGTGAACCTGCGCGGTGAGCTTACCCTCGGCGACCCAGGCCAGCAGCCGGCGCTGGTCGGCCCGGTGCGCTTCCGGCTCGCGGTCGAGGAAGGCGCCCCAGTGCACGCCCTGCACATCGAGTTCCTTCAGGAGCATCAGGTTGAGCGGCAGCCGCGGGATGCCGCCGGCGGCGAAGCCGATGACGAGGTAGCGCCCGCGCCAGGCCAGGGCCCGCAGGGCCGGCTCGGCGTAGTCGCCGCCGACCGCATCGTAGACCACGTCGACCCCGCCGCCGCTGATGCGGCGCAACTCGTCCTTGAGGGTGGCGGGGTCGTAGACCAGCGTCGCCTCGGCGCCGTGGGCGCGGGCGACCGCGAGTTTTTCCTCCGAGGAGGCGCAAGCGATCACCCGGGCACCCATCAGCCGACCGAGTTCCACCGCGGCGAGGCCGACGCCCCCGGAGGCGCCGAGCACAGCGAGCCACTCGCCCGGCTGGATGCGCGCCCGGTTGGCCAGCGCGTGCAGCGAGGTGCCGTACGTGATGGTGAGCCCCGCGGCCTGCGCGTCCGGCACGGCCTCCGGCACCGGCGTGAGCTTGGCGGTGTCGATGGCGATCAGCTCCGCGCAGCAGCCGTGGCCGGCATGGACGATGACCCGGTCGCCGATCGCGACGCCCGCGGCCCCCTCCCCCAGCGCCTCGACCACGCCGACGCCCTCGCCCCCCGGCGAGAACGGCAGCGGCGGCTTCACCTGGTAGCGGCCGGCCACGATCAGCGTGTCGAAGAAGTTGAGGGCGGCGAGCCGGATCCGCACCAGGGCCTGCCCGGGGCCCGGCACCGGATCGGGGCGCTCCACGATCTCCAGCTGCTCCGGCCCGTCGAGCCTCGTGCACAGCAGAGCCCGCATCCTGTCCTCCCGGTTGGTGTCTTTCGCTCTGTGAAGGCCCGGACCGGCGGCGCGGTCAAGCCGTTCCGATCATCTCGCGAATGCGGGCGCCCAGAACTTCGACCCCGAACGGCTTGGTGATCACCTGCATGCCGGGGGCGAGCGGGCCGTTGCCCAGCACGGCGTGCTCGGCGTAGCCGGTGATGAACAGCACCTTGAGGCCCGGGCGCGTCACCCGGCCGGCCTCGGCCATCTGCCGCCCGTTCAGGCCGCCGGGCAGACCGACATCGCTGACCAGCAGGTCGATGCGCACGTCCGATTGCAGCACCTTCAGGCCGGCGACGCTGTCGGCCGCCTCGATCGCCGTGTAGCCGAGATCCTCCAGCACCTCGGTGACCAGCATGCGCACGGTCGGCTCGTCGTCGACCACCAGCACGGTCTCCCCCGGCGCCGCCCGGGCCGGCGCGCCGAATGCGGCGTGCGGATCCTCCTCCGCCACGGCGCCCCGGTGGCGGGGCAGGTAGAGGCAGACATCGGTGCCGCGGCCGACCTCCGAGACGATCCGCACCTCGCCACCCGATTGCTGGACGAAGCCGTAGATCATCGACAGGCCGAGGCCGGTGCCCTGGCCGATCGGTTTCGTGGTGAAGAACGGCTCGAACACCTTCGCGACGATCTCCGGCGGCATGCCGGTGCCGGTATCGGTCACGCGCAGCACGAGATACGGCCCCGGCGGCATGTCCAGGCGGCGGGCTTCGCGCGCGTGGAGGGTGGCATTGGCGGTCGCGATGGTGATCCGGCCGCCCTCCGGCATGGCGTCCCGGGCGTTGATGCACAGGTTGAGCAGCGCGTTCTCGAGCTGCGGCGGGTCGACCAGGGCCGGCCACAGGTCCGGGGCGGCCGTCACCGTCACGGCCACGGCGGGGCCGACCGTACGCCGGATCATCTCCTCCAGGCCGGCCACCAGACGGTTCACGTCGGTGGGCTTCGGGTCGAGGGTCTGCCGACGCGAGAAGGCGAGGAGGCGGTGCGTCAGGGCGGCGGCGCGCTTGGACGCGCCCTGGGCGGCGTTGATGTAGCGGTCCACATCCATGAGGCGCCCTTGGGCCAGCCGGGTCTGGATCAGCTCCAGCGAGCCGGAGATGCCGGCGAGCAGGTTGTTGAAGTCGTGGGCGATGCCGCCGGTGAGCTGGCCGACCGCCTCCATCTTCTGCGATTGCCGCAGGGCCTCCTCGGCGGCGGCGAGCGCGTCGGCGCGCTCGCGCTCCGCGGTGAAGTCGCGCCCGACCGCGTTGATCACCCCGTCGCCGGGCCGGGCCGCCCAGGTGATCCAGCGGTAGCTGCCGTCCCGGTGGCGGTAGCGGTTGTCGAAGCGGGCCTGGCTGCGCCCCTCGGCCAGCTGCTGTCCGCCCGCGGCGGTGCGGTCCAGGTCGTCCGGGTGGACGAAACCGATCAGGTTGGTGCCAACCAGTTCGTCGGCCCGCCAGCCCAGCACCTCCGTCCAGGCCGGGTTCACCGCGGTGATCGTCCCGTCGAACAGGCAGCGCAGCATCATGTCGGACGAGAGGGTCCACAGGGCGTTGCGGTCGGCGGTGCGTTCCTCGACTTGCAGGGCCAGGGAGGCGTTGAGGTCGCGCAGCTCCGCGAGCGCCGTCTCCAGCCGGCCCCGGCTCTCCGTGAGGGCGGCGTCGGCCAGCACCCGGCCGGTGGTCTCGTTGGTGAGGATGAACAGGCCCGCGACCTTGCCGTCCGCGTCGAGCACCCGCGAATACGAGAAGGTCCACCACGTGTCCTGCGCGCCCCGGTCGGTGTCGAGCCGCCACGGCAGGTCGATGAACCGCTCGGGCCGACCCTCCATGGCAGCCTCGATGATCGGCTTGGCCTGCGCCCAGCCATCGGCCCAGACCTCGTCGAACCGCGCCCCCATGGCCCAGGGCAGCCGCGGCCCGAGCAGGGGAAAATACGTGTCGTTGAAGAAGAAATGGAGATCCGGCCCCCAGGCCAGGATCATCGATTCCGGCGAGTTGAGCACCAGCGACAGGGCGGCGCGAAACTCCGCCGGCCAGGCTTTTGGGGGGCCGAGGGGATGGCCGGACCAGTCCCGCGCAAGAATCAGCCGCGCGGCCTCGCCGCCGCCGGAGAGGAAGGCCAGGGGGTCGGTCACGGGGCGGCGGTGATCTGCATCATGGGTGATGCCGCGTATGGCCGTCTTCGGCCATACTTCCAAGGCTGCCCGGCTTAATTCGATGATCGACCGAATGACCGACGTTCAGCGCTTCCGTCTGATCGAAGACGCCGACGCGGCCCGCGCAGTCGCGGAGCGGTTGTTCGCAGTCATCAGGCAGACCCTCGAACCGGTCCTGCCGCCCGCGACGGAGATCCTACATGTGGGCGCCACCGCCGTGCCCGGCTGCGTAACCAAAGGGGATCTCGACATCGCGGTGCGCGTCGAGAGGCAGGACTTCGCCGCCGTTGAACGCTGCCTCGCGGCACGCTTCACACGCAACGACGGTTCAATCCGAACCGATGACTTCGCGGCATTCGCAGATGCCGGCCAAACGCCACATCTCGGTATCCAGCTCACCGTCAAAGGCGGCCCGCTCGATGTCTTCCACCGTTTCGCCGCGGTCCTGCGCACCGATCCCGAACGGGTGGCCCGCTACAATGCGCTGAAGCGCGCCCACCACGATCACCCGATGACGCTGTACCGCGCCGCCAAGGACGCGTTCATCGCCGACGTCCTGCGATCCTGCCCGCCGCCTTCGTCGCACGACGTTGCTTAGACCGCCGGGATGGCGTGGGCCGACGATTCAATGCGCCTCCTGCCAGTTCCCCGCCGCGTTGGCCTCCACCACCAGCGGCACCCGCAGCGTCAGGGCCGGCGCCGGCGCCTCCTCCATCACGCCGCGGATGATCGGGATCGCGCGCTCGACCTCGTCCTCGGCGGCCTCGAAAACCAGTTCGTCGTGCACCTGCAGCAGCATGCTGACCTTGAGCTTTTGGGCGGTGAGCGCCCCCTCGATCCGGGTCATGGCCCGGCGGATGATGTCGGCGGCCGAGCCCTGGATCGGGGCGTTGATCGCCTGGCGCTCGACGCTGGCGCGCTCGGAGGGGTTGTTGGAGCGGATCTGTGGATAGTGGCAGACCCGGCCGAACAGCGTCGTGACGTAGCCCTTGTCCCGGCAGATCTTTTTGGTGGTGTCGATGTAGTCGCGGATGCCCGGGAACTGCTCGAAATACTGCTTGATGAACGCCGACGCCTCCTCCCGGCCGATGCCGAGCCGGTCGGCCAGCCCGAAGGCCGAGATGCCGTAGATGATGCCGAAATTGATGGTCTTGGCCCGGCGCCGCAGGTCCGGGGTCATGTCCTTAAGTGCCACGCCGAACATCGCCGAGGCGGTCGCCGCATGGATGTCGATACCGTCCGCGAACGCTTTGCGCAGCTCGGGGATGTCGGCCATGTGGGCCAGCAGCCGCAACTCGATCTGCGAGTAATCCGCCGAGATCAGCCGGTTGCCCGGCGCCGCCACGAAGGCGCGGCGGATGCGGCGGCCCTCCTCGGTGCGGATCGGGATGTTCTGGAGGTTCGGCTCGGAGGAGGACAGGCGGCCCGTCGTCGTCGCCGCCAGCGAGAACGAGGTGTGGACCCGCGCCGTCTCCCGATCGGCATGGGTCTGGAGCGAATCCGTATAGGTGGATTTCAGCTTCGAGAGCTGGCGCCACTCCAGGATCTTCTTCGGCAATTCATGCCCGGCCTGGGCCAGTTCTTCGAGCAGGGTCGCGGGCGTCGCCCACTGGCCGGAGGGCGTCTTCTTCGCCCCCGGCAGGCCCATTTTCCCGAACAGGATGTCGCCGATCTGCTTGGGCGAGCCGACGGAAAATTTCTCGCCGGCATCCTCCTGGATCTCCTCCTCCAGGCGGACCAGGATCTGCGAGAAGTCGCCGGACAGCCGGCTCAGCATCTCGCGGTCGACCCGGATGCCCCGCTGCTCCATCCGGGCGATCACCGGCAGGAGCGGCCGCTCCAGGGTCTCGTAGACCGCCACGCGCCGCTCGGCGACGAGGCGCGGCTTCATCATCCGCCACAGGCGCAGGGTGACGTCCGCGTCCTCGGCCGCGTAGGCCGTGGCCTTGTCGATGGCGACCCGGTCGAAGCTGACCTTGTTCCGGCCCGTACCAGCCACATCGGAGAACGTGATCGGCTGGTGGCCGAGATGGCGGCGGGCCAGCTCGTCCATGCCGTGCCCGCCCTTGCCGGCGTCGAGCACGTAGGAGATCAGCATCGTGTCGTCGAACGGCGCGATCTCGATGCCGTAGCGGGCGAGTACGGCCCAATCGTATTTCAGGTTCTGGCCGACCTTCAGCACCCCGGGATTCTCGAGGAGCGGCTTCAGCCGGGCGATGGCCGCGTCGAGCGGAATCTGGCCGGGCACCGGCTCGGCCACGTCGGAGGCCGCGGCACCCTCGCCGAACAGGTCGGTGGCATCGGCCTGCACCTTGGCGGCCTGGACATGGGCCAGCGGGATGTAGCAGGCCCGGCCGGTGGCGGTGGCCAGGGAAACGCCGACGAGCCCGGCCTTGTGCGCGTCGAGCGCGTCGGTCTCGGTATCGACCGCGACCACCCCGGCCTCCTCGGCCTCGGCGATCCAGGCGTCGAGCTGCTCCAGGGACGCGACGGTCTCGTAGGCGGCGGTGTCGAACGGCGCCACCGCCTCGGC
>NZ_VRVD01000268.1:0-6321 GCF_008040015.1 Methylobacterium sp. WL18
GCGCCGGGCCGCGACGCTGCCGGCCGCCAGATCCATCTGCGCCATCAGCCAGCCGCCGAAGATGTCGCCCGCCGGGTTGGTGTCGGCCGGCATCGCGATGGTGCGGATCACCGGCGCGCCGCGATGGCTCGGCTGGCCATCCGCGCCGTCCCTGCCCTGCTCCTGCGTCATCGTCCGGACGAATCCCCGCCGCCAAAGGCTGGAACTCCTCCAGTCAAGCTCGGCGCGCGTCAATCGGGGAGCGCGAAGACCAGCAGTGCGTCGCCGGTGCCGAACCCGGCCGCCTTGGTGAAGGACGCGCCGCCGGCCGCCACCGCGAGGTACTGCTTGCCGTCCAGCGCGTAGGTCATGGCCGGGCCGCTGATGCCCGCGCCGCATTGGAACCGCCAGAGCAGCGTGCCGTCGCGCGCATCGTGGGCCTCGAGATGTCCGTCCTCCGCGCCGGAGAAGACCAGGCCGCCCGCGGTGGCGAGCGTCCCCCCGGAGAGCCGGCTGTCGGACCGCAGGGTCCAGGCGATCGTGCCGCCGTCTGCGAGGTCCACGGCGGTCAGCGTGCTGAAGGACGGCTCGCCCTTCGCCTCGCTGGTCTCGGTGTAGCGGATCTCCGGCCGGTCGCCGGAGGCCGGCACGGTCTTGATCGTGTAGGTCGTGGCCCCGTGGCGGACCTGCACGTAGGCGCGGCGCCCGTCATAGGCGGTGGGCGGCCACGACACGGCCCCGAGCGGCCCCGGCGCCACCACGGTGCCCTGCGGGGTCGGCGGCGCGAACAGGTTTTTTTGCTCGATCAGCGGGGCCGAGCGTTCGAGCAGCTTTCCGGTGGCGCGATCGTGGACGTAGATCCAGCCGGTCTTGCTGGCCGAGGCCACGGCCTTGGTGCCGTTCGGCCCGTCGAGCAGGAACGGCGGCGCTGCGACGTCGTAGCCCCACTCGTCGTGCGGCACCTGCTGCGAGTACCAGCGCAGCTGCCCGGTGCGGACGTCGAGGGCCACGAGGCAAATCGTGTAGAGGTTGTCCCCCGGCCGCGACGCGCCGAAATTCTGCGGCGCCGGGTTGCCGGTGCCGAGGAAGATCAGGCCGAGATCCGGGTCGTAGGCCGGGGTCATCCAGAGCGAGCCGCCGCCGACCCGCCAGGCCTCGCGGTTGGCCGGGGCCGCCGCCTTCTCGGCGGCGATGTCGCGTTGGAGCGGCACGCCGTCCACCGTCTGGCCGACGAAGCCGCCCTCCCAGCCCTCGGACGGGGTGACGTACCAGCGCCAGCGCTCGGCGCCGGTCCTGGCGTCGTAGGCCGCGAGCCAGCCGCGCCGTCCGTAACCGCCCTCGATCCCGACCACGGCGCCGCCGTCGAGCCCGCCGGCCGCGTCCTCCAGATGCAGGCCGTAGCCCGCCCCCGTGACGCCCACGATCACCAGCCCCTCGGCCACCAGCGGCGGCATCTTGAACCCGAGCCGGCTCGAGCCCTGCACCGGCTTGCCGCCGAGCTTGCCCGCGAGATCCGAGGCGGTCTCGCTCTCGCCCTCCTCCGGGCGCACCGCCTCCTTGTCCCACACCACCCGGCCGGTCTTGGCGTCGAGCGCGATCAGCCGCCCGTCCATGGTCGCCTCGAACACGAGGCCGTCCGAGACCGCGACCCCGCGGTTCGAGGGCGGCCCGAAGATCTTTTCCGTGCGGGGCTTGTGCGTGTAGGTCCAGAGCGGTCGGCCGGTGCGGGCATCGAGCGCCGCGACGTTGTTCTGGGTCGTGGACGTGTAGAGCGCGCCGTCGACCATCACCGGCTGGGCCTGGTAATAGCCGGTCACCCCGGTCTGGAAGATCCAGGCCGGCCGCAGCCGCGCGACGCTGGCGCGGTCGATCTGGGTGAGGTCGGAGAAATTGCGGTTGCTGTGGTCGTGCCCGAAGGCCGGCCAGGGGGTCTCGGCGGCGCGGGCGGCGGCGGGCAGGAGGATCGCGACGGCGATCAGCGCGGGGCGAAGTGCGGTCATGGGCGGCACGGCGTTTCCTTCGATCGATGTCTGTTCTGATTTTGAAGGCGCCGTGGCCGCTTTGATGATCTTCTGGCTCGGGCTGCGCAGGCAAGAACCAATCATTGCCGGAACGCCTGTGTCCAGGCAGATCTTCGAAGAAGGGTTCCCCTGCGACACGGATCAAAGTCGCCCGCCTTCCGATGGTTCGCCATCGGCCCGTATGCTATCCTGCGATCATGATGGGCGTTGAGATCACCCCTGCCTTACATGAGGCCATCGATGCGATCGTGCGCGCGCAGCTCGGTCGCTTCGGAGTGCGTGATGTCGAGGCGATCGCGGATGAGGATGCGGGTGGAGATCCGATCATCCAGGTCAGGGTCCACTATAACGATTCCGCGTCCGAGCCTGACCCTCGAATCGCATCCGAGACGCTTACGAAGCTGAACGACAGGCTGTTCGAGTTGCGGGAACCGCGATTCGCCTATTTACGGCACATGGTTCCGGAAGCGACCCCGAGCCCGCGTCCCCGCTAATGAGCCGGGAGCTTCTCGGAACGGCACGACGGCTCGCGAAGGCCAGTGTCGGCAGGCCGCGGCAATCGGATCTGAAGCGGGCGATCAGTACCGCCTATTACGCGCTCTTCCATGCGCTCGCGCGGGATTGTGCGGACAGACTGGCCGGAACGGGGCGGGACCGGCCAGACAAAGCGTGGCGCCATACGTATCGCGCGTTGAATCACGGAGATGCCAGAAGCGCATGCAAACAATTGCGCAGTTTTGGTTTTCCCAATGACCTGATCCGGGTTGGCGATGTCTTCCAGGGTCTTCAGGTGCAGCGGCATAGCGCCGACTACGATCCCACACACCGTGTGACCCGTGCCGATGCCTTGACGGCGATCGCGCAGGCCGAGGACGGTATCGCGAAACTGGAAGCGACCGCCTCCAAGGATCGCATTGCGTTCGCCGTCCAACTTTTGCTGAAGCAGAGGATGTCGTGATCGCGAGGGCAAAAGATTGGCATTGCTCTCCGTATCCAGCCCCCTTCGTCGAAAGATCCCTCACCCCGCCTTCCGTGCCGCCGCGTCGAGCTGGCCCGGGGTCGCCTGGGCGCCCATGGCCCGGGCCATGTCGGCGGCGCTCTGGCCGGCGGCATCGCGAAAGTCCGGGTCGGCGCCGTGCTCCAGCAGCAGCGCCACCATCTCGGTGCGGTCGAACATCGCCGCGGTCATCAGGGCGGTCCGGCTGCCGGTGCCGGTGCCGTCCACGGCGGCGCCGTGCTGGAGCAGCAGCCGGGCGATGGCGATGTCGTTCTTGAACGCCGCGCCGGCCAGAGGCGTCTGGCCGCGATCGTTGGCGAGTTCCGGGTCGCCGCCGGCCTCCAGGATCACCCGGGTGGCGTCCGCCTGGCCGTTATAGGCCGCGAGCATCAGCAGGCTGTCGCCCTTGTCGTTGCGCAGGTTCGCCGGCAGCCCCTGCCCGAACAGCTCCGCCAGCTCGTCGGCATGGCCCATCCGGGCGAACTGGAAGACCCGGCCCGCGAAGGCCAGGGTCGCGTCGTCGAGGGCCGGGGGCGTGTTCGTCTCGGAATTCATCGTCGCTCGCCTGCTTCACTCACCGGCGGATCTGGGATGGGACCCATCTCCGTCCGGCACCCCACGGGAACGTTTTCCCCCGGATGCTCGTTGCAGCCGCCACCCGGGCCGTGATGGCCCGATCCGTCGCCGGAGCGAGCATGCCGCGCCCCTATGAGCCCTTCGCCGATGCGTTGCGCATCGCCCGCGACATCGTCCGCGACCGGGTCGGTGCGGTGACGCGGGCGGCCGTGCAGGCGGATCCCCATGCCTACGACGAGGCCTGCGACGCCCTGGCGCTCCGGATCGCCGAGGCGCTGGTGGACGAGGGCGAGGCGGTGGCGAGCCGCTATGCCGGTTGGGACGACCGGGCCGCCTGAAGTCCGCACGGTCAGTCGCGCTTGCGGCCGCCCCCGCCCTTGTATTTCGGCTTCTGGCCGCCGAGGCCCTGCGTCGAGCGCGGCTTGGGCCGCTCCTGCCAGGCCACCGCGTTCGCCGGCATCTCGCGGTCGGTGCCCGGGCCCATGTTGTCGAGTTCCGGCTTCGAGATCCGGGTCGCCCCGGCGCCGCGCGGCGCCTTGCGGCCGTACTTGCCGGCCTCGCGCTCGACGTCGCCCTGCCGGGCCATCGGGTCGTCCGAGACCAGCAGCTCCGTGGCCTGGAGGCGCTTGAGTTCGTCGCGCAGGCGCGCGGCCTCCTCGAAGTCAAGATCGGCGGCGGCCGTCCGCATCCGCTTCTCCAGGTCGGCCAGCACCGCCTTGAGGTTGTGGCCCACCGTGATCGCGTCCTTGGCCAGGCCGGTATCGACCTGGACGTGGTCGCGCTCGTAGACGCTGTTGAGGATGTCGCTGATCCCGCGCTTCACGCTCTGGGGCGTGATGCCGTGCTCCTCGTTGTAGGCGAGCTGCTTGGTGCGACGCCGCTCGGTCTCGGCCATCGCCCGCTCCATCGAGCCGGTGATGGAATCGGCGTACAGGATGCAGCGCGCGTCGGCGTTCCGGGCCGCCCGGCCGATGGTCTGGACCAGGGAGGTCTCCGAGCGCAGGAACCCCTCCTTGTCGGCGTCGAGGATCGCCACCAGGGCGCATTCCGGGATGTCGAGACCCTCGCGCAGCAGGTTGATGCCGATCAGCACGTCGAAGGCGCCGAGCCGCAGGTCGCGGATGATCTCGATGCGCTCGAGGGTGTCGATGTCGGAGTGCATGTAGCGCACGCGCACGCCGTTCTCGTGGAGGTACTCGGTGAGGTCCTCGGCCATGCGCTTGGTCAGCGTGGTCACGAGGGTCCGGTAGCCGGCCAAGGCGACCGCCTTGACCTCACCCAGCAGGTCGTCGACCTGAGCCCGCGCCGGGCGGATCTCGATCACCGGGTCGACCAGGCCGGTCGGGCGGATCACCTGCTCGGCGAAGACGCCGCCGGTGCGCTCCATCTCCCATTTGCCGGGCGTGGCCGAGACGTGGACCGTCTGGGGCCGCATCGCGTCCCATTCCTCGAAGCGCAGCGGCCGGTTGTCCAGGCAGGACGGCAGGCGGAAGCCGTACTCGGCCAGGGTCGCCTTGCGGCGGAAGTCGCCCCGGTACATGCCGCCGATCTGCGGCACCGTGACGTGGCTCTCGTCCGTGAACACCAGGGCGTTGTCGGGCAGGTACTCGAACAGGGTCGGCGGCGGCTCGCCGGGGCGGCGGCCGGTGAGGTAGCGGGAATAGTTCTCGATGCCGTTGCAGGCGCCGGTGGCCTCGATCATCTCGATGTCGAAGGTGCAGCGCTGGTCGATGCGCTGGGCCTCGATCAGCCGGCCCATCTTCGTCAATTCCTCGATCCGGCCGTTCAGCTCGTTCTTGATGCCCTTGATCGCCTGCTGCAGCGTCGGCCGCGGCGTGACGTAGTGGGAGTTGGCGTAGACCTTCACGAATTTCAGCTCGGCGATCTTCTTGCCCGTGAGCGGGTCGAACTCGACGATCGACTCGATCTCGTCGCCGAACATGCCGATCCGCCAGCCGCGATCCTCAAGGTGGGCCGGCCACAGCTCGATGGAATCGCCCCGCACCCGGAAGGTGCCGCGGGCGAAATCCGCCTGGATCCGCTTGTACTGGAGGGCCACGAGGTCGGCCACGAGTTGGCGCTGCTCGATCTTCTCGCCGAGCGTCACCGTGAACGACATCGCCGTGTAGGTCTCGACCGAGCCGATGCCGTAGATGCACGACACCGAGGCGACGATGATCACGTCGTCCCGCTCCAGCAGGGCGCGGGTGGCCGAGTGGCGCATCCGGTCGATCTGCTCGTTGATCGACGATTCCTTCTCGATGAACGTGTCTGAGCGCGGGACGTAGGCCTCGGGCTGGTAGTAGTCGTAATAGGAGACGAAATACTCGACGGCGTTGTCCGGGAAGAACGACTTGAATTCGCCGTAGAGCTGCGCCGCCAGGGTCTTGTTCGGGGCGAGGATCAGCGCCGGGCGCTGGGTCTGCTCGATGATCTTGGCCATCGTGAAGGTCTTGCCCGAGCCGGTGACCCCGAGCAGGACCTGGTCGCGCTCCATCGCGCTGATCCCGCCGACCAGTTCGGCGATGGCGGTGGGCTGGTCGCCGGCCGGCTCGAACTCGGATTTCAGCGTGAACCGGAGGCCGCCCTCGGATTTCTGCGGCCGGTCCGGCCGGTGCGGCACCCAGGTCTGGCCGTCCTTGAACAGCGGGTTGCCCTCGATCAGCAGCCGCTCCAGCGCCGTCACGGTCGCGGAGGCGCCGCCGTCGCCGCCCGGATCCGGCAGGTCGGCGCCCTCGGGCGCGGGCC
>NZ_VRVD01000269.1:0-6289 GCF_008040015.1 Methylobacterium sp. WL18
CGCATACACGGCCCAGACGTAGATCGCGGCCGGACGCTCGTGCTGCCCGGCCAGCAGGGCGGCGGGCGGCTCGGCCGCATCGAAGGTTCCCGCCTGCAGGGCCGCGAGGCCGGCGCGGTTCAGCATCAGGCAGGCCACGAAGCCCTCGCCGCGTGGGTCGGCGGCATCGAACCGGTGCCGCTGGGCGATCGCGACGACGCTGTCGGGATTGATCGACAGCACCCGCTGCACCGTGGCGAGCGGTGCCAGGTCGGGCAGGTCCACCCGCGCCGCCGCGATGAGCCGTCCGAGGTCGTCCGGCGTCGGCAGGAAGGCGACGAGGTGCCGGGCAACCCGATCGACCCGCATCGCACCGAGTTCATGCCGCGGCTCCGGAAGCAGCGGCGGAATGCTCAGCCGCGCCGGGTTCTGTGCCGCGAAACGGGAGTGGGCGACGTGCACCGTCATCGGATGACCTGTCATTCGGGAACGGATTGACGCTGCAGCACTTCGCATCTAGCGCAGCCGCTGTATGTGCATGATTTGAAACAGGGGTGTTCCGCGGATGGAACGGGTCGAGGTCGACCACGGCTCGATGCCCGATTGGCAGAGTGTCCGGGTGTTCCTCACCCTGCATCGGTGCGGCAGCTTCCGGTCCGCGGCGGCCAGCCTCGGCCTCTCGATCAATTCGATCCGGCGGCGGGTCAGCGACCTCGAAGCGCGGATCGGCGCGCCGCTGATCACCCGGCACATCGATGGGGTGCGGCTGACCGCCGAGGGACGCGCGATCCTGGAGGCTGCCAGCCGCATGGAGGCGGCGGCGTTCGGGTTGATGCTGGCGGGCGACGCAGCCCCGTTCGCCGAGACCGGCGAGGTGCGAATCGCGGTCACGGAAGGCCTCGGCGCGTTCTGGCTGGCACCGCGGCTGGTTGAGTTTCAGCGTGCCAACCCGCGCCTGACCGTCGACTTGCGCTGCGCCATGGAATCCGCCGACGTGCTGCGGCTGGAGGCGGATGTCTCGATCCAGCTCACGCGGCCGACGAGCCCCGACCTGCGGATGGTCAAGCTCGGGCGCATGCACGTCATGCCCTACGCCGCGCGCAGCTACGAGCAGATCTACGGGTTGCCCGAGAAGCCGGCGGACCTCGCCCGGCACCGGATCGTGGTCCAGGCCGCGAGCCAGACGATTCGCCTGGAAGACTATGCGAAAGGCCTGGAGGGATTTCCCGCGGAGATTCCGGTGACGCTGAAGATCAACGTCAGCAGCGCCTATTACTGGGCCATCGCGAAAGGCGCGGGGATCGGCCTGTTGCCGACCTATGCGACCGCCATCGGCGCCCAGGTCGTCCCGGTGGACAATCTCGGCCGCACCAGTCTCGACATCTGGTTGACCTACCACCCCGATGCGGAGCGGATCGGCCGCGTCCGCCGGGTGATCGACTGGTTGCGCAGTTCTTTCGACGGGAGCCGCTACCCGTGGTTCCGGGACGAGTTCATCCATCCCCGCGATCTGCCGAGCCGGATCCGGGGCGAGACGCTGCCGGATCTGTTCGCCGGGTTCACCGGGATGTCGGAGTGAGACGCGCCGAGCCTTGACCCCGCGGCGCGCATGTTTCTTGCTCGCACGGCCGCAACGACGAGGTTCTCACGTGCTGCTGACGCCCCGCGAGAAGGACAAGCTGCTGATCGCCATGGCGGCGCAGGTGGCGCGCAACCGCCTGGCGCGCGGCGTCAAGCTCAACCACCCCGAGGCCGTGGCGCTGATCAGCGACTTCGTGGTCGAGGGCGCCCGCGACGGGCACACCGTGACCGAGCTGATGCAGGCGGGGGCGAACGTCCTGACGGCCGACCAGGTGATGCCCGGCATCGCCGAGATGATCCCCGACATCCAGGTCGAGGCGACCTTCCCGGACGGGACGAAGCTCGTGACGGTGCATCACCCGATCCGCGGGGCGCTCTCGGCCGACGTGCCGGGCCGGGTGACCACGTTGCCCGGCGAGATCGTGTTCAACGTCGGCGCCGACCGCGCGGTGATCGAGGTCGCCAACACCGGCGACCGGCCGATCCAGGTCGGCTCGCACTACCATTTCTTCGAGGTGAACCCAGGCCTCGTCTTCGAGCGCGAGAAGGCCCGCGGCCGGCGCCTCGACATCGCGCCGGGCACGGCGGTGCGGTTCGAGCCGGGCTCCACCCGGGAGGTCGTGCTGGTGCCGCTCTCGGGCGGACGCACCGTGTACGGTTTCCGGGGCGACGTGATGGGCAAGCTGTGACCATGGCCAAGCGCCACGCCTGCACGCCGATCGGTCTTGTCCGGCGTTCAGGAACCTCCTTACTGTCCGGGCATACGGTAAGGAGGCCGAGATGAAGGCGACGGAGGCCACGCTGACGTCGAAGGGGCAGGTGACGGTGCCGGCGTCGCTCCGCCGGGCGCTGGGCGTGAAGGCCGGCGACAAGCTTGTCTTCACGCAGGATGCGCACGGACGCTTCCTCGTCGAGGCACGCACGGACGCGCTGGCTGCGCTTCGCGGTATCGTCGGCCGTGACACCTGCGATCCGATCGCGCCGGTCGACGGCGCGCGCGTGGCCGACTGGATCGAGGCGAGCCGCGGCGCCCGCTGGGAACGGACGCACGACGATTCCCAGGACGACGAGGCGTGATCGGGCTGGACACGAACGTGCTGCTGCGGTGGCTCGTGGACGAGACGGTGTGGCCGGACGACGCGCCGGAGCAGACTGCGCTCGCGACGGAAGCTCTGAGCCGGCGCGACGCTCAGTTCTTCGTCAACGCGGTCGTGCTTGCCGAAACCGTCTGGATCCTGGCGCGGCCCCTGCGCCAGAAGAAAGCCGCCCTCGTCTCGGTGATCCGCCGCTTGCTCAACGCGTCGAATGTCGTCGTCGATCACCGCGAGGCGGCCGAAGCCGCCCTGTCAGCCTGGGCTGGCGGAAAGGGCGACTTCGCCGATCACCTCATCGGCGCCATCAACCGCTCCGCCGGCTGCCTCACGACGCTGACCTTCGATCGGAAGGCCGAACCCGCGGACGCCTTCACGCGCTTGCGCCGGGAGCCCTGATATTCATGGCCAACACGCCCAAACCCGCCGCCCTCCCCCGGGCCGCCTACGCCGACATGTTCGGGCCGACCACGGGCGACCGCATACGCCTGGCCGATACCGCCCTCGAGATCACGGTCGAGCGTGATTTCACCACCTACGGCGAGGAGGTGAAGTTCGGCGGCGGCAAGGTGATCCGCGACGGGATGGGCCAGAGCCAGGTCACCAACGCGGCGGGGGCCGTCGATACGGTGATCACCAACGCGGTGGTGCTCGACCATTGGGGCATCGTGAAATGCGATGTCGGCATCGTGCGGGGCCGGATCTTCAAGCTCGGCAAGGCCGGCAACCCCGACGTGCAGCCCGGGATCGACATCGTCGTCGGGCCCGGCACGGAGGTGATCGCCGGCGAGGGCAAGATCCTCACGGCGGGCGGGTTCGACAGCCACATCCACTTCATCTGCCCGCAGCAGATCGAGGAAGCTTTGTGCTCGGGGGTGACCACGATGCTGGGCGGGGGCACCGGGCCGGCGCACGGCACCTTCGCCACCACCTGCACGCCGGGCCCCTGGCACATCGCCCGGATGATCGAGGCGGCCGACAGCTTACCCATGAACCTGGCGTTCGCCGGCAAGGGCAACGCCTCTCGGCCGGAGAGCCTGGTCGAGATGGTCCGGGCGGGGGCCTGCGCGCTGAAGCTCCACGAGGATTGGGGCACGACTCCGGCAGCGATCGACACCTGCCTGTCGGTGGCGGACGCTCACGACATCCAGGTCATGATCCACACCGACACGCTCAACGAGTCGGGCTTCGTGGAGGACACGATCGCGGCGTTCAAGGGCCGCACGATCCACGCGTTCCACACCGAGGGCGCGGGCGGCGGCCACGCACCCGACATCATCAAGGTCGCTGGGCTGCCGAACGTCCTCCCGTCGTCCACGAACCCAACACGCCCATACACAAGAAACACCATCGACGAGCATCTCGACATGCTCATGGTCTGCCACCACCTCGACCCGTCGATCCCCGAGGACCTGGCCTTCGCCGAGAGCCGGATCCGGCGCGAGACGATCGCGGCCGAGGACATCCTGCACGATATCGGCGCGCTCTCGATGATGTCGTCGGACAGCCAGGCCATGGGGCGCGTCGGCGAGGTCGTGATCCGCACCTGGCAGACCGCCGACAAGATGAAGCGGCAGCGCGGCGCGCTCGCGGGGGACGCCTCCGGCACCGACAACCTGCGCGCCCGGCGCTACGTCGCGAAATACACGATCAACCCGGCCATCGCGCACGGCGTCTCGAAGCATATCGGCTCGGTGGAGCCCGGCAAGCTCGCCGACCTCGTGCTCTGGACACCCGCCTTCTTCGGCGTGAAACCCGATCTCGTGCTGAAGGGCGGCAGCATCGCGGCCGCCCCGATGGGCGACCCGAACGCCTCGATCCCGACGCCCCAGCCGGTGCATTACCGCCCGATGTTCGGCGCCTACGGCCGCGTGCCCTATGCGACGGCCCTGACCTTCGTGTCCCGGGCGGCGGTGGAGGACGGGTTGCGGGAGCGGCTCGGGGTGCAGAAGCAGCTGGTCGCCGTGGAGAATGTCCGCGGCGGCATCTCCAAGAAGAGCATGGTGCTCAACGATGCCACGCCGGTGATCGAGGTCGATCCCGAGACCTACGACGTGCGGGCCGACGGCGAACTCCTGGTCTGCGAGCCGGCCGAGGTGCTGCCGATGGCGCAGCGCTATTTCCTGTTCTGAGCTATCGTGGCGCGAACGAACAGGAGGCCGGACATGGCGAAGGCCGCGCTGAAACCACCACCGAGGGCCGACCTCTACGAGACCGACTTCTTCCTCTGGACGCAGGCCCAGGCCGATCTGCTGCGCGCCCGCCGTTTCGACGAGCTCGACCTGGACCATTTGATCGACGAGGTGGCGAGCGTGGGCGCCAGCGACAAGCGCGAGATCCGCAACCGTCTGACCGTTCTGCTCACGCACCTGCTGAAGTGGAAATACCAGCCCGGCCTTCGCTGCAGCAGCTGGAAGGGAACGATCGCGGAGCAACGCAACGGGCTGGCCGAACTTCTCGATGCCAGCCCGAGCCTGCGCCGCTATCCCGGCGACGTCTTCGCGGTGTGTTACATGTCCGGCCGCCGCAAGGCATCCGAGCAGACGGGGATCGATTTCACCCTGTTCCCGGAGCAGCCGCCGTTCACCCTTGAGAACGCGCTGGCCGATGGCTTCCTGCCGAAGGAGCCCGATCTCATTGACCAATCCTGAGTTCATGATCCGCGCCACCCGAATCCTCCGCCGCGAGCACCTGTCCGGGGGCGAGATCGTCGACCGGGTGGTCCTCGATTCCGGCGAGCGTCATCGCCGCCGCGTCGGCATGCGGGGGCAAGGGGGCCTGCGGTTTCTGCTCGATCTGCCGGAGGCGGTCGTGCTGGACGACGGCGATGCCCTGGTGCTGGAGGATGGCCGCCTGGTCTGGGTCGAGGCCGCGCCGGAGCGCCTGCTGGAGATCCGCGCCGCCAGCGAGCACGCCTTGAGGCGGTTGATCTGGCACATCGGCAACCGGCATATCCCGGCCGAGATCGGCGCGGAGGCGGTGTGGATCGCCGACGACCACGTGCTCGCCGACATGGTCCGGGGGCTCGGCGGGACGGCAGAACCCGTGGAGCGCCCGTTCCGGCCGGAGGGGGGAGCCTATTCCGGCGGGCACGCGCACGGCCATGGGCATGGGCACGGGGATGCGCACGGGGATGCGCACGGGGATGCGCACGGGGATGCGCACGGGGATGCGCACGGCCCGCATCATCACCACCATGCCGATGGCTGAGACGCTGGCGGCACTCCGGCTGATGGCGTGGCTGTCGCCCGGGTATCCGGTCGGAGCCTACGCGTATTCGCACGGCCTGGAATGGGCCGCCGAGACCGGCGACGTGCAGGACGAGCCGAGCCTCGCCGCGTGGTTGGCGGACGTGTGCGAGCACGGCGCCCTGCGCAACGACCTGATCCTGGCAGCCCACGCCCATCGGGCGGCCGGCGCCGCCGAACCGGACGGAATCGCCGCGATCAACGATCTCGCCCTGGCCCTGGCGCCGTCGCGCGAATTGCATCTGGAGACGAGCCAGCAGGGTCGCAGCTTCCTCGACGCAACCCTGGGCGCCTGGCCCTGCGAACGGCTCTCGGCGCTGGCCGACCGCGACCGGATAGGCGACCGGTCCCGGAAGCCGGCCGGCCAGCGCCGAGAGCCGTTCGCAGGGC
>NZ_VRVD01000026.1:0-25169 GCF_008040015.1 Methylobacterium sp. WL18
GGCTCGACGTGGCGCTGACCGCCGCGGCCAGCGCGGATGCCGCCTTGCCGGGCGGCAGCGCATGCCGGCTCCTGTTCGGGACCACGGAGGTCGAGGCCCGCCTGCGCTTGCTGGACCGCGACACGCTGGAGCCGGGCGCGACCGCGCCGGCGCAGTTGCACCTCGCCGAGCCGATCACCGTGCCGGCGCGCGAGCCGTTCGTGCTCCGTCTCGATTCCCCGCCTGCGACCGTGGCCGGCGGCCGCGTGCTCGATCCGGTGAGCCGTCGGCGACGGCGGCACGATGCCCGGGTGTTGGCCGACTTCAGCGCGGTGGCGACCGGGAAACCGGCGGACGCGGTGACGGTCCGTCTGTCGCAGGCCGGTCCAGCGGGGGCGACTTTGCCGGAACTCGCCCGCGCGGCCGGCATCGGAACCGAGCGGGTTCGACGGATCCTTACGGCTTCCGGCGCCCGGGAGCTCGGCGACCGCTTCATCGGGGCTCCCGCCTTCGCAACGCTGCGAGCCGCGGCGTTGGCAGCGCTCAGCGAGCATCACCGGGACAACCCGATGGAGCACGGCATCGCGCTGGAGCGCCTCGCCCGACAGCTGTCGATTCCCGAGGTCCTGGCTAGCCTGGTCCTGCGTGACCTCGCCGGCACGGGAGGCACGGTTCAGGCCGGCGCACTCTGGCGCAGGTCCGATTTCGATCCGGCCCGCAACGAGAGCGAGACCGCGCGCAAACTCGAGCAGTTGTTCCGCCGCGCCGGCCTCAATCCGCCCGATGAGACCGAGGCGGTCGGCCGCGATGTCCGGCGCCGGGAGGCGCTGACCTATCTGGTCGGCGCCGGCACGGTGATCCGCGCCATCGACCGGGTGCAGCGCCGGGCGGTGCTGTTCCACCGCGACGCGGTCTCGGTCGCCCGCACGCGGCTGGCCGAGGCATTCCCGAACGCGACGACGCCGGAAACCGGGTTTTTGGCCCGGGAGGCCGGGGCGGCCCTCGGGATCTCGCGAAAGTACTCGATCCCGCTCCTCGAGCACCTCGATGCCGCGGGCTTCAGCCGCAGGGCGGGGGATAGGCGCGTGATCGTGACCCTGGAGGAAGCGGCCGGCGGTCGCTGAGGTCGGCAGGCCGTAACCGCGCGAGCCAGCGCATCACCGTCTTTCTGAAAGCGGGCGGCCAGATTTCGGGATGACGCTCTAGAAACCCTCGCCGGGCCAATCGTCCGCGCCGGGTTCGTAGCAGGTGTAGCCGATCAGGCAGGTCGGGTTGTCGCGGGTCGGCCGGAAGGCGCGCCGCGCGACCTCGGTCGGCTCGCAGAACGACCGGTCCCGGACGAACCGGTCGTAGGTCTGGCCGCCGGTCCCGAGGACCAGGGCACCACGGGTCTGGACCAGCCGGACGGTCTGCTGGCAGGTCATGGTCGTGCTGGACGGACGCGCCTGGGCCACCGTGGGGATGGCCAGCACGAAGAGAGCCGTGGCGATCCGGATGATCATCGGTTGCGCCTCGTCCAGGCAGATCGGGTTATCGGAGAACGCCGCCTCAACCGAGATCTGCGCTGTGTCGGTTCGACACGGGCTGGCGGGGTGTCAAGCAATCATATGAGCAGCCAGCTTCGATCGGGTCGCCCCGCGTGCGCCATGGGCGATCTCGAAACGATCATTCCTCGAACGCCTCGATATGCACCGTGCCCGGCACCTGACGACGTGCGGCGTCCTCGATCCGGGCAAGCTGCGACTCCGCCCGCCCGCAGGGGAAGCCGTACCGCTCACGGACCTTGTCACTCGCGCCGCCGAGAGCGAGGCGGATCAGCGCCAGGAACTCGTCGAGGGTGTAATCCTGGCCGACCGACAAATGGTCCTTGATGATCAGCGACGGTGAATAGCAGGCCTCGCGGCTGCCGTCCGGCCATCGGATATGGAAACGCATCTCAGGCATCGCCGGGGATCCGGGTGGTGTTCCAGGCGGCGGATCCCGTGGCGATCGCCGAAAGCGGGGCCGGACCGGGGGCGAACGACGCGTAGGTCGGCAGGTGACGTGTGGCGCAGGCGTCCCAGGTCTGGGCCCGGGCGACCTCCAGACCGGTGGCGCGCAGGCGGACGCGTCGCGATGGCTCTAGGCTCGCCTGCATGGCGGCGGCGATCGCATCGGGATCGTCGGGCTGAGCTGCAAGTGCCGCTGCGGCGTTCGGCTGTTTCGTGAAGGGCGACGGTGCCGAGACGATGACGGGCGTGCCGCAGGCCATCGCCTCCAGAACGCATAGGCCGTAGCCTCCCTGTGGTGACGGAAACACCAGCGTATCCGCGATGCGGTAGAGCCCCGGCATATCCGCCTGGGCGATCGGCCCGGTCCTGATCACCGGCTTTCCGGGACCGACCTCCAGCCCTTCGCGCTCCAGGGCTGCGCAGCACCGGGCTTCGTAGCCGGCATGGTCGAGGAGCGAGACACCGCCCGCGATCACGAGTTGTGCGGCCGGGATACGACGGCGCAGGCGCGCGAAGGCCGCGATGATCGCCAGCGTGTTCTTGCGCGCCTCGAACCCGCCGACGCTGAGGAAGACCGGCCCTGCCCCGAACCCGAGGCGCTCGCGCAACGCCGGATCGCCGGCCGAAGGCTCGGGGGTGTAGACGGCACCATCCACGCCGCTGCCGACCACGTCGGCCCGTGCGCCATATTCGGCCGCGAGAGCCGCAGCCCAGGTCGCGCTCAGGCAGAGCAGCCGCCCTGCATCGACGATCGCCCGTTCCTGCAACTGGCTCATCTGCGGGTCTGTCAGCGTATCGATGTGGTGGACCGTGCGGACGAAGCCGGGGATCAGACGGCGGCGAGTCAGGGTCGCCAGGGCATTACCGCTGATGCCGCAATGCGCATGGAAGATGTCGAAGTCACAGGCAGCCGGCGTCGAGAAGTGGGACAGGTAATCAGCGATCCGTGACTGGACCAGCGCTGACGTCGGTTCAGCAACGGGCTTGGCCGCGACCGAGACCACGGGACAGCGTGCATCCCGGAAGAAGCCGCGTCCGGTCGGGTCTGGGGCGTGGACCACCGCCTCATGCCCGAGGTCACACAGTGCCTCACCGAGCGCCAGAGCGTGGACCACGCCACCGCGGGGATGGGTCGAATGCGTGAGAATCGCGATGCGCAAGCGATCGACCATGGGACGGCAGACGAGGCTCGCGGCCGGTCCGGACTCCACCCTCGAAGCCCAGCACCAGGATCCCGCCACCCATCCGGAGACCCGTTAAGTCCGGTCGCATCGATCGTGCCGAAATCTGCACCCGCGATAATAAAACGTCAGACCCTGCCATCTTTGCTGGGCACAGGACGTCATCGGCGCATTCCATCGGCCCAACTTGAGCCACGGCGTCGCGCACCGGAACCCTGGCTCCATCACCTCATTGCCGGCGAGAGACCCGCGCGCTTTGATCCTCGCGGTGAATATTTAATACAGCGCGAGGATCACTGGGAGGAACTGAGCGTCGTCTTCCTACGAGAGCCGGCGGCCGGCTCTCGGGGCGATGCTCCGGCTGCGGGTCGTGCCGGAGAACCGAGACCTTGCAGAAGACCCTGATCGCTGCCGTCCTGGCCACCGTTCTCGCGGGTGCGGCCTACGCTGAAGACAACCCGCAGCTCGGCAAGCCCGCAAGCGCGGTGATACCGCCCGTCGAGCTGACCATCACGCTTCAGGATGACAAACCGGTCTGCGCGCCGGCCGACCTACGCCTGCCGGCCAACACCGACGTCGTGCTGAAGGTGGTGAGCCAGGCGAATGTCCCGGTGACGCTCACGGCGCCCGGACAGTTCGAGCAGGGACACCTGCTGCACGCTGACGGCGACCTCGTCCACGTGATGAGCGAGAAGGGCTACACGGTCAAAGCCAACGGCCACGGCACCTTGAAGCTGCGCACTCTCGATGCGGGAGAGCACAGCTACGCCTGCACCGCAAACAACAAGCGCAACGCACCCTTCGTGGGCAAGCTCGTGCTGTCGCCGCCGGCCGGCTGACGCGTCCTGGGCGGGGCCGAGACGCCGTCCCAATCGGGCTCGGCGGCGTCTCGGACTTAATTTTGCGTTACGAATTCACTTCATCTTAAAGGCGCGAACGGAACCGGTCTTTTCAAGGACCTGTGTCAGATTGTATCTGTCGTGAACGAGCGGCGGAGCGATCGGTCCCGTGTCCCAGAACCTGACATCCGTCACGCCCGCCAACCCGCGCCGCAAGCGCTGGCGGGACGTATTGGTTCTGTGCGGCCTGCTGATGGTCCCGACCGCGGTTCTCGCCTACGCGGACCTCCTCCCCGATTCGCTGGACATGCTCGGCATCGACCTGAGCGACAGCCCGGACCTCCCACACGTCGCCCGGCAGATCGCCATCGGCGCGCCACTCAAGATCGTCGCGTTCGGGTCGTCCTCGACCGAGGGCATCGGTGCTTCGAGCCCGGCCAATGCTTATCCTGCGCGCCTGCAGGTCAACCTGCGCAAGAAGCTCCGCGGCATGGATGTCGCCGTGATCAACCGCGGCATCGGCGGCGAGCATGTCGACGACATGCTGAAGCGCCTGGATCGCGACGTGATCGCGGCCGAACCGCAGCTCGTCATCTGGCAGACCGGCAGCAACGATCCGCTGCGCGGCGTCTCCATCGAGCATTTTCACGAGGCGACCGCCGTCGCGATCCGGCGGATCCAGGAAGCCGGCATCGACGTGGTGCTGATGGAACCGCAATGGTGTCCGAAACTCGATTCGACACCCGGCTCTTCGCGGTTCCGCGATGCGGTGCGGGCGATCGGGACTGAACTCGACGTGCCGGTCATCCGTCGGGCCGACCTGATGCACGGCTGGGTCCGCGAGGGGAAGCTCACCGCCAAGCAGCTCTTCGCCTCGGACGGCCTGCACATGGCTGACGGCGGCTACGCCCTGCTGGCTCAGGCGGCGGCCGAATCGATCCTGCACGACGCCGGCCCGGTGCAGGCGGCCGAGGCGGTCGCCGAATAAAGCCCCGCGCCACCGCAACGACGCCCGGCACGACGGAAGCGAGCGTCCTGTCGTCGGGACTGACGTCCGTTGGCTGGACGCGGCCGCCAAAGCTCCCCATCTCGGCGCGGACCGAGATCGGAGCCGAACTTTGAGCCAGGACGCATTCAGGTACGACGACCGGGGCTCTGTGCCCCAGATGCACGCCACCACGATCCTGATGGTCCGCAAGGGCGGACGCGTCGTGGTCGGCGGCGACGGGCAGGTCAGCCTTGGCCAGACCATCGTCAAGGGCAACGCCCGCAAAGTGCGGCGCCTCGCGAAGGGCGCGGTGATCGGGGGCTTCGCCGGGGCGACTGCCGACGCCTTCACGCTGTTCGAGCGCCTCGAAGGCAAGCTGGAGCAGTATCCCGGCCAGTTGACGCGCGCCTGCGTCGAACTCACCAAGGATTGGCGCACGGACCGCTACCTGCGCCGCCTCGAAGCCATGATGGTGGTGGCCGACCGCGAC
Source organism: Methylobacterium sp. WL18 (assembly GCF_008040015.1). Classification (NCBI taxonomy): domain Bacteria; kingdom Pseudomonadati; phylum Pseudomonadota; class Alphaproteobacteria; order Hyphomicrobiales; family Methylobacteriaceae; genus Methylobacterium; species Methylobacterium sp. WL18. The sequence goes on from NZ_VRVD01000026.1 coordinate 5,469, forward strand.
GTCAGCCTGTTGCTCTCCGGTTCCGGAGACGTGCTGGAGCCGGAAACCGGCGTCATGGCAATCGGTTCAGGCGGAAACTACGCCCTCGCAGCCGCCCGCGCCCTTGAGGATAGCGAACTCGACGCGGAAGCGATCGTGCGTAAAGCCATGACGATCGCCGCTGAGATTTGCGTCTACACCAACGGCAACCTGGTGATCGAGGCCCTCTATCAGGCGTGATGCAGAAGGTTCATGCGGCCGCGGTATGATCGCTTCGCCGCGGTGAAGTGGGCTGGTGCGACGAAGGGCGAGGCGACTTTCGGCGTTTATCGAACAGGATGAGATGCCGCTCTGCCGGTCGAATGACCACGCCGACTGGCGATTCGAATCGCATCAGCTTGGCAACAGACTTCACCTTAACGGAGCTTTGATCCGTCACCGGCACAATCGTTCCGCAAAGCCCTGGGTGGAAACGGCATGAAGATCGGTGGCAAGATCCTGGGCTTCGTTGCGGCTTGCAGCCTGACGACGCTCGTCGTCACAGGAATCAGCGTCGCGACCCTGCAGCGCTTCGAGCACTCCCTGACGCAGGTCGAGGATGCCTCGGTTCGCGCGCTGAACGCCGCAAACTTCAACCGCCTCGTCGCCGAGGTGACAATGGATTCCCGCGGCGTCTACGCCTCGGCCGACCGGACCGAGGCTACGAAATACGCGGCCGGCATCCGTAAGGGCCTGGCCGCGATGGATGTCCTGCGGGCGGACTGGGCGCCCCGGGTGACCGAGCAGGAACGCCCGCTCTTCGACGCGATGGCGCGGAACGCCGACGCCTTCCGGACCTTGCGGACTGCGCTGGCCACCGCCGGCGTGGAGGCCGGTCCGCGCGCCGCCGCCGATTTGGGCTTCAACGAGGCCAACCAGTCCAACCGCAGGGCCTTCCAGGCGAGCATCGATGCCCTGGTCACGGGCGGCCGGGCCGAGATGGCTGCGGTCAAGGCCGAGACCCGCGATCTCTTCCAGGCGCGCACGTTGCTGGTATTCGCGCTGGCGCTGCTCGGCACAGTGGCATGCTGCGGGCTCGGCATCCTGGTGGGCCAACGCCAGATCGCCCGGCCGCTGCGCGCCGTGTCCGAGGCGATCCAGCGCCTTTCGCGGGGCGACCACACGCTTCCGGATGTGCACCCCCGTCGCGACGAGATCGGGGCGATCTGGGCAAGTATGCAGGTCTTCGCCGGTACCATGCGGGAAGCCGACGGGCTGCGTCAGGAGCGCGAGCGCTTGGGGGCTGAGGCGGTGACCCGCAAGCGCGCCGAGATGGTCGGGCTTGCAGACCAGTTCGAGGGCAGCATCGGCGGCTTGGTTCATCACCTCGCCGGCGCCGCCACCGGCATGGAACGCGCTGCCGCCGCCATGGCGGGCAATGCCGAGCGCACCGATGAGCAGTCGCGCGTCGTGACCCGCGCCGCCGAGACCACCGCACACAATGTCGAGGCGGTCGCCGCCGCCACGGAGGAACTCGCCGCCACCGCGAGCGAGATCGGTGCCCAGGTATCACAGACGTCCGACGCTGCCGCTGGCGCCGTCGAGGCGGCCAAGCGGACCCGCGCCAGCGTCCAGGCGCTCGCCCGTAGCGCCGACGGCATCGGGCAGGTTGTGTCGCTCATCTCGACCATCGCGGGACAGACCAATCTGCTCGCCCTCAACGCCACGATCGAGGCGGCCCGGGCTGGCGAGTCGGGGCGTGGTTTCGCCGTGGTCGCCACCGAGGTGAAGGCCCTGGCGACCCAGACCGCCCGGGCCACGGACGAGATCGCCGGCCAAATCGAGGCGATGCGTGCGGCCACCCATGCGGCCGTCGCGGCCATCGAGGAGATCGGCGGCACGATCGAGCAGGTCCACGGTATCGCGCTCGGCGTGGCGGCGGCCGTGGAGCAGCAGCAGGTCGCCACCCAGGAGATCGCCCGCAGCATCGCCGAGGCTGCCAGCGGCACCCGCGCCGTGACCGAGACCATGTCGCTGGTGCTGGGCGCCGCCCACGAGACCGGCGCCAGCGCCGGACAGGTGCTCGATGCGGCGGCCGACATCGCCCGCCGTTCGGATGGCCTGGGGAACGAAGTCGCGGGTTTCGTAGCGCAGGTGCGGGCGGCCTGATCCCGCCTCGATGTTGCATCGCAGTGCGATGCCTCGTAGGGTCGCACCATTCGCAAGGACCCGGTGAAAGCCCGGGTGGCTCTTCCGGCCGCCGATCCGCCGGACCACGCATCCGAGACGCCACTTGATCCGCCGTTCGAGCGGACGCGCGTCTCGTGCGGATCCTCATCATCATGCAACGCAGTTCATCCGGAACCGGCGGCCCTCTCGGGTCGTGGGTGTCCAATATCCGCGGCGATACCCTGTCGGGCATCGTCGTCGCCCTGGCGCTGATCCCGGAGGCGATCGGCTTCTCGGTCATCGCCGGGGTCGATCCCAAGGTCGGCCTCTACGCCTCGGTGGTCATCGCCTGCACGATCGCCTTCGCGGGGGGGCGGCCGGCCATGATCTCGGCCGCCACCGCCGCGACCGCGGTGGTGATGGTCGATCTCGTGCGCGAGCACGGGGTTCAATACCTGTTCGCCGCCACCGTCCTGATGGGCGTGATCCAGATCCTCGCCGGCCTGCTCAAACTCGGCCGGCTGATGCGGTTCGTCTCGCAATCGGTGATGACCGGCTTCGTCAACGCGCTGGCGATCCTGATCTTCCTGGCGCAGATGCCCGAGCTTGCGGGCGTCACGCCGGCGACCTACGGCTTGATCGCCCTGGGCCTCGCGATCATCTACGGTTTCCCGCGGATCACCCGGGCCGTCCCCTCGCCCCTCGTGGCGATCGCGGTGCTGACCGCGGTGACGGCGATCTTCCACCTCGACGTGCGCACCGTCTCGCATCTGGGCGCCCTGCCCTCGACGCTGCCGAGCTTCGCGCTGCCGGACGTGCCGCTGACCTTCGAGACCCTGCGCATCCTGCTGCCCTACGCGGCGACGCTCGCCGCCGTCGGCCTCCTGGAAAGCCTGCTCACGGCGCAGATCGTCGACGACATGACCGACACCGCCAGCGACAAGAACCGGGAATGCATGGGCCAGGGCGTGGCCAACATGGCGTCGGCCGTGTTCGGCGGCATGGGCGGCTGCGCGATGATCGGGCAGTCGGTGATCAACGTCTCCTCGGGGGCTCGGGGCCGCCTGTCCACGCTGGTGGCAGGCGCCTTCCTGCTGCTGCTCCTGGTGGCCCTTCAGGACCTGCTGGCCGTCGTGCCGGTCGCGGCGCTGACGGCGGTGATGATCATGGTCTCGCTGAACACCTTCTCCTGGCGGTCGCTGGCGCGGCTGCGTACGAACCCGCTTCCTTCCTCGGCTGTGATGCTGGCGACCGTCCTGGTGGTGGTCGCCACCAAGGATCTGGCACAGGGCGTGCTGGCCGGGGTGCTCCTGTCCGGCGTGTTCTTCGCCGGCAAGGTCTCGCGGTTGAGCCAGGTCTCCTCCACGCTCTCGGAAGACGGCCGGACCCGGACCTATCGGGTGGCCGGGCAGGTCTTCTTCGCCTCGGCCGGCACCTTCTCGGAGGCGATCGACGTGCTGGAGCCGGTGGACCGCCTCGTCATCGACCTGCAAGACGCGCATTTCTGGGACATTTCGGCGGTCGCCGCGCTCGACCGCGTCGTCCTGAAAGCCCGCACCCGCGGGCGGATCGTCGACGTGATCGGCTTGAACGCCGCCAGTGCGACGCTGGTCGAACGGTTCGGCAAGCACGACAAGCCCGACGCCGCACCGTCGCTGGCGGGTCACTGAGACGGGGCGACGCACGCCCCAGGCCGCGCCCGGCCTCTTGCGTCGCGCGCGCCGCGACCCCATTCCCGGCCCAGGCCTGCGGTTGCGTCGGCCAGGCCGGGACAACAAGGATGGCACAGCGTTGACGACGTTCTCTCCCCGCGAGATCGTGTCCGAACTCGATCGCTTCATCGTCGGGCAGCACGACGCCAAGCGCGCCGTCGCGATCGCGCTCCGCAATCGCTGGCGTCGCCAGCAGCTCACGGGGCCGCTTCGCGAGGAGGTTGCGCCCAAGAACATCCTGATGATCGGGCCGACCGGCTGCGGCAAGACCGAGATCGCCCGCCGCCTCGCCAGGCTGGCCAATGCCCCGTTTCTGAAGATCGAGGCCACCAAGTTCACCGAGGTCGGCTATGTCGGCCGTGACGTCGAGCAGATCATCCGCGATCTCGTGGAGGTGGCGATCGGCCTGACCCGACAGGCGAAGCGCGAGACCGTCAAAGCCAAGGCCGAGGCGGCGGCCGAGAATCGAATCCTCGACGCCCTGGTCGGGCCCACCGCCAGCCAGGCGACCCGCGACAGCTTCCGGCGCAAGCTGCGTGACAGCGAACTCGACGACAAGGAAGTCGAGCTGGAACTGGCCTCGGGTGCCCCGTCGGGTCTGCCGATGTTCGAGATCCCCGGCATGCCGGGGGCCTCCATGGGGGCGATCAACATCGGGGACGTGCTCGGCAAGGCGCTGGGCGGGCAGCGCGGCAAGCCGCGCCGCATCCTGGTTCGAGATGCCTACGCGCCGCTGCTGGCCGAGGAATCCGACAAGCTGGTCGACGACGACGCACTGATCCGCGACGCGATCCGCGAGGTCGAGAACAACGGCATCGTCTTCCTCGATGAGATCGACAAGATCTGCACCCGTGAGGGCCGCTCCTCCGGGGACGTCTCCCGCGAGGGCGTGCAGCGTGACCTGCTACCGCTGATCGAGGGCACGACGGTCGCGACCAAGCACGGCCCGGTGAAGACCGACCACGTGCTGTTCATCGCCTCGGGCGCCTTCCATGTCTCGAAGCCCTCCGACCTCCTGCCGGAACTCCAGGGCCGTCTGCCCATCCGGGTCGAGTTGCAGCCTCTGACGGTGGACGACTTCCGCCAGATCCTGACCTCCACGGAGGCCAGCCTGCTCAAGCAGACGGTGGCGCTGATGCAGACGGAGGGCGTGACCCTCACCTTTACCGACGACGCCGTGGACGCGCTGGCCCGCGTCGCCGTCGAGGTGAACTCCTCCGTCGAGAACATCGGTGCCCGCCGCCTGCAGACCGTGCTGGAGCGGGTGATCGATGAGATCTCGTTCACCGCCACCGACCGGTCCGGGGAGACCGTGCCGATCGACGCCGCCTACGTCCGGGCCCGGGTCGAGGATCTGGCCGCCAACGCGGATCTGAGCCGGTTCATCCTGTGACCACTCGCTCGGGGTGGCGGCCGGATGCGGCTCTCCTCCCCGTCATCGCACTGGTGACCGGGATGATCTCGCTCCAATTCGGAGCCACGGTCGCCAAGAGCCTGTTCCCCGTCGTCGGAGCCGCCGGGACAGCGTCTCTGCGGGTCGGCTTCTCGGCCGTGATGCTGATCGCGGTCTGGCGCCCGTGGCGGCGCAGCCTGTCGGCGCGGGATGCCGGGTGGATCGCGCTCTACGGCATCAGCCTGGGGCTGATGAACGTCCTGTTCTACCTGGCCATCGCGCGCCTGCCGCTCGGACCGGCGGTGGCGATCGAGTTCGCCGGGCCGCTCGCAATTGCGTTGATCGCCTCCCGTCGCATGTCAGATTTCCTGTGGATCGGGGTCGCGGTACTGGGACTCGGCCTGCTCCTGCCGGTCGCATCGACGAGTTCACTGGACCCGCTCGGCGTGGTCCTGGCGCTCGGGGCGGCTCTTGCCTGGGCACTCTACATCCTGTTCGGCCAACGTGCCGGACGGATCGATGGCGGTCAGGCAGTCTCGCTGGGCATGCTGGTCGCGGCGGTGGTCGCCGGGCCGTTCGGCCTTGCGGAAGCCGGTCTGGACCTGTTCGCCCCCGGTATCCTGGTGGCCGGCCTCACGGTGGCGCTCTTGTCGAGTGCCCTGCCCTACTCGCTGGAAATGTTCGCGCTGCGCCGCCTGGATCGCAAACGCTTCGGCGTCCTGATGAGCCTGGAACCTGCCGTGGCCGCCTGCGCCGGCTTCGCTCTGCTGGGCGAGCGTCTCGGCACCATCCAGTGGCTGGCCATCGGGTTAGTGATTCTGGCCTCGGCGGGCATCACCGCGACGAGCCGTCAGCCTGCCACCATGGCCGTGGCCCCAGAGGGCTAACGAGCTTTATTTGCCGGCAAGGACTCGGGAGGCGACGTTGATGTACTTGCGCCCGGCTTCCTGGGCGTGAAGGACGGCGTCGCTGAGGTTCTCCTCGTCACGAACGCTCGCCAACTTGATCAGCATCGGCAAGTTGATTCCCGCCACCACCTCGACCGAGCCGCCGTTCATACACGACAGCGCAAGGTTCGAGGGCGTGCCACCGAACATGTCGGTGAGCACCACCACACCGTCGCCGGTGTTCACGCGACAGACCGCCGACATGATGTCCCGGCGTCGCAATTCCATATCGTCTTCCGGCCCGATCGTGATCGTCTCGATCTGATCCTGCGGGCCGACCACGTGCTCCAGAGCGGCCTTGAATTCGGTCGCCAGCAGCCCGTGAGTGACGAGCACCATGCCAATCATCGACACGTGTTCCAACGTCCTCTGTCTGCCGCCATGTTGTGCAATGCACAGGTCCCAACAAGGCGATCGCGACGTTTTTGCTCGGACATTAGAGCGATCATGCCATGCGCGCTCCTTCGGCGCCATGGGGTCTCACCACCATGACGCGAATCGATGACCTGTGCGGCTGCGAAGTCACGGACTGGACTTTCGCAGCGCGGCACGAATCAGCAACATCGATAATCCCGCCCGCCGCACTGCGGCGTCGAGAACCAAGCGGGGTAATCGCACATCGAGAATGCGGGTGTCGTTTGGTGGATCGGGCAACCTCGGCTGTTCGTCGACGAGATCGACCGTGAGGCGCAGATGCGCCTCACAGCGCAGCGGCAATCCCAGGTCGGTTGCCGATAGAATGCCCTGTCCACGGATCTCCACCTGCCCCGCCAGCACCTCATGGGGCCGGGCGACGAGCGTATTGGCCCGTCGGTCGCAGACCACCCGGTCGTCTGCCACGAAGGCCCCATCCGCCTCCGCGGCGATGAGAACCGCCAGGCTCGACTTACCCGAGCCGGACGGGCCGCGGATCAGGATGCCGGCCTCGCCCAAGGTCACGCAGGCTGCGTGCAGGGTCGTCATCAGGCGTGGAGTTGCCGCGGTGCGGCCGGCAGGCGAACGGTGAAGCGGGCACCGCGCACCGTGGGCTCGCCGTCCTCGTCCGGTGCCCCGGGACGGTTCTCGGCACGAATCGTACCGCGGTGGGCCTGGACGATCTGGCGCGAGATCGACAGCCCGAGCCCCGAATTCTGCCCGAACCCCTGCTCGGGCCGATCGGTGTAGAAGCGCTCGAAGATGCGTTCCAGAGCGTGCTCCGGAATGCCGGGGCCCTCGTCCTCGCAAACCAGCTCGACCTCGCCGCGGACTCGTCGCAGCGCCACCCGTACCTTCGCTTCGGTGGGCGAGAACGAGCGGGCATTGTCGAGGAGGTTGTTGACGACTTGGCCCAGTCGGCTGTCGTGGCCGATCACCGTGAAAGGCGCATCCTGATCGGCGATCGGCTCGACGTCGAGCTGGATCAGGCAATCCTTCGGGCGCCTCCGCTCGTTCGCCACCGAGACGACCGTGGACAGCAGCTTCTTGAGGTCGACCCGGCGTGCCTCAGCCCGGGCAAGCTCGGCGTCGAGCCGCGAAGCGTCGGCGATGTCGCTGATCAACCGGTCCAGGCGCTTCACATCGTGCTGGATGATCGCCATCAGGCGGCCGCGCGAATCATCGGATTTCGCCAGCGGCAGCGTCTCGACGGCGCTGCGCAGGGAGGTCAGCGGGTTCTTCAACTCGTGGCTGACATCTGCGGCGAAGCTCTCGATGGCGTCGATGCGCCGGTAGAGCGCTTGTGTCATGTCCCGCAGGGCCCCGGAAAGGTGGCCGATCTCATCGGTGCGCTGGGTGAAGTCGGGGATCTCCTCGCGGGTCTTGATCCCCATGCGGACCTTCTCCGCAGCTTCCGCCAGCCGCCGCACCGGACCCGCGATGGCACCGGCCAGCAGCGCCGAGAGCACCACCATCACGGCCGAGGCGACCAGGAACACCTGCAGCAAACCGAAGCGCTCCGAGGCAATCACCCTATCGATGGCGTCCCCCTGCGTAGAGATCAGAAGCGCGCCGCGTACCGAGCCGGCGCGATGGATCGGTACGGCCACCGAGACGGTGGTCTCGCCCAGCGCGTTGCGGCGGACCAGGCTACCGCGATTGCCGGTGAGCGCCGCCTGGACCTCGCGGAGCGAATGGCCGTTGACCGGCCCCGTCTCCTCGGGTCGAGCGCCCCGGCCGCCGAACAGGCCGCTGAGCTTCGCCTGGACCGCTTGAAAAGCGGATTCGAGCATGCCCGCCTTGTGGGGCTTCGCCGCGATCGTGTCGTTGCGGCCGGCGTCACCGCGCTTGAACAGGGTCCGGGTGTCGAACAGCAGGCCGCCTTCCTGGTCGTAGACCCGGGCGCGGTTACCCGTGGGGGTGACCAGGCGCGACAGCAATGGCGCCACTTTCTCGGGGTTGAGCGAGAAGGCGAGAGGCTGGGATTCCTCCTCGGTTGGCTCCCCCGCCTGTTGCTGGAGCAGCTTGTCGGGGTCGATCTGGATGGTGTCGGTGTCGACCGAGGCGGAGGCCGCTATGGCGCCGGCGATGATCTCGCCCTGGATCGCCAGGCTCTGGATCCGGGCCTGGATCAGGCCCTGCCGGAACTGGTTGAGGTAGAGGAACCCGACGAGCAGCGCGATCAACCCGACGAGGTTGAGCACGACGATGCGGCGCGTCAGGCTCGACGACGCGCGCTGGCCGATCGCGTCCCAGAGGGCGCGCGGCCAGGTCAGCGGTCGGGACAGGAGCTGGGTGAACGAGGGGCGCGGCGGGGCGTCCTCGGCTTGGGCGGGGGTGTGGCCGGTCACGTGGCGGATCCTTTAGATCACGCCTCCTTGAACCGGTAGCCGACGCCGTACAGCGTCTCGATCATGTCGAAGGCCTGGTCGGTCACCTTGAACTTCTTGCGCAGGCGTTTGATGTGGCTGTCGATGGTGCGGTCGTCGACGTAGACCTGATCGTCGTAGGCGGCATCCATGAGGGCGTTGCGGCTCTTCACGACGCCGGGCCGGTGGGCCAACGCCTGCAGGATCAGGAATTCCGTGACGGTGAGGGTCACCGGCTCGCCCTTCCAGGTGCAGGTGTGCCGCTCCGGATCCATCATCAGCGAGCCGCGCTCCAGCGAGCGGGCCGCGATGTCGGCCTCGCCCCGCGGGGTGGCGCCCGCCGGCTCCTTGGCGAAGCGGCGCAGCACCGCCTTCACGCGCTCCACCAGCAGGCGCTGCGAGAACGGCTTATGGATGAAGTCGTCCGCGCCCATCTTGAGACCGAACAACTCGTCGATCTCCTCGTCCTTCGAGGTCAGGAAGATCACCGGGAGGTCGGATTTCTGCCGCAGGCGGCGGAGAAGCTCCATCCCGTCCATGCGCGGCATCTTGATGTCGAAGATCGCGAGGTCCGGCGGGGAGTGCCGCAGACCGTCGAGGGCGGAGGCGCCATCGGTGTAGGTCTGGATGCGGTAGCCTTCGGTCTCAAGCGCGATCGACACGGAGGTCAGGATATTCCGGTCGTCGTCGACGAGGGCGATGGTTGGCATGCGCGATCCCTGACTGAACGGGCTTAAGCGCGGTCCCGGCTGTTCGCGCGGGCCGCGCTCCATCCCGGCCCCGAGGGGCAGGCGGAAGCGCGAACCGGGCCGGTTTCGGCACCGCCCGGTTCGCGCAACGGGACAGGTGCTTTAGTACGGCCGATCGGAAAAAGCGAGCGGCGGTCATAGCTTGGCCATAAAGGCCGATCTGACGCGGGTCCGGGCGCTCGTGCGCGCAGCGGTGCAGCGCTACGGTGGCGGGCGTGCGGCAGCGGTGAAAAACGAGGGCGACCGGATGGGCGAGACGAGCACCAATGCGTCGGAACAGCGCGAGCCGGCCCGTCCTCTGCCCGCAGGCGAGGCGCCGTTCGACGCGATCGGGTTGTCGCGGATGCTGCTGCGGACCATCCGGTCCGGGGCGCTGGCGACCCTCGATGCGGAGGGAACGCCCTTCGCGTCGCTGGTGACCATCGCCACCGACCAGGACGGCACCCCGCTGATGCTGCTGTCGCGGCTCTCGGCCCACACCCGGAACCTGCTGGCCGATCCGCGCTGCTCGCTGCTGTTCTCGCAGGGCGGCAAGGGCGATCCGTTGGCGCATCCGCGACTCACCGTGGTCGGCACCGCCGTGCAGACCGACGATGCCCGGGCGCGGGCGCGTTTCCTGGCGCGTCATCCGAAAGCCAAGCTGTACGCCGACTTTCCGGATTTCGGGTTCTTCGCGGTGACTGCGAAGTCTGGCCACCTGAACGGCGGTTTCGCGAAGGCCGCGACGTTGATCCGCGAAGAATTGCTCCTCGACCTCACCGGGGCTGAGGCCGTGGTCGCCGGCGAGGCCGGGGCGGTCGAGCACATGAACGCCGACCACGCCGACGCGCTGGCGCTCTACGCCGCGGCGGCGGGTGCGGAGGCGGGGTTGCCGTGGCGTTTGAGCGGGCTCGACCCGGAGGGGCTGGACCTGATGGCCGGCGACCGGACGGCGCGGGTGGTCTTTCCGGAGCGCGTCTCCGACATGGGCGGCCTGCGCAGGCACCTCGTCGCGATGGCGGCGCAGGCGCGCGGCGGGGCCTGAGCGGGCGACATCGGCGGCGGCCAATCACCCCGGGGCATGGCGAAGTGCCGCCCGGTGCACCATATCCGCGCGATGAGCGAGATCCAGACAGACACCTATCCCTTCAGCCTCGATGTGCAGCCGGTCGGCGAGAGCGGCGCGATGTTCCAGTGGAGCATCCGCAAGCACGGCAAGTTGCACCAGCGTTCGGACCGGAAGCATCCCACCGAGTCGAAGGCCCGGACCCACGGCGAGGCCGAGATCGAGCGCCTGATCCGTGATCGCGGCCGCTGACCGCTCGTCATAGCCGCCGGCACCGGCGGAGCATTGCCGACGGGCGGGGGCCGGTTCGATCCGGCTCCCGCTTCGTCGTTCGGGCCGGCCCGATCGCAGCGGGTCGGCCCCCGCGCTTGGCGCGTCTGCGCGGCGCTGCTATCTCGCGCGTGAGCCGACCCATCCGAACACGCCCAGACGTCAGACGGTGCGCGCCGTCGCGCGCCCGAACGGAATGCCGATGACAACCCCGATCGACAACATCCGCAACTTCTCGATCGTCGCGCATATCGACCACGGCAAGTCGACCCTGGCGGACCGGCTGATCCAGGCCACCGGCACCGTGGCGTTGCGCGACATGAGCGAGCAGATGCTCGACTCGATGGATATCGAGAAGGAGCGCGGCATCACCATCAAGGCGCAGACCGTGCGCCTGGAATACCGGGCCGAGGACGGCAAGGATTACATCCTCAACCTGATGGACACGCCCGGCCACGTGGACTTCGCCTACGAGGTGTCGCGCTCGCTGGCCGCCTGCGAGGGCTCGCTGCTGGTGGTGGACGCCTCCCAGGGCGTCGAGGCGCAGACGCTGGCCAACGTCTACCAGGCGCTCGACGCCAACCACGAGATCGTCCCGGTCCTCAACAAGGTCGACCTGCCGGCCGCCGAGCCGGAGCGGGTCAAGGAGCAGATCGAGGAGGTGATCGGCCTCGATGCCTCGAACGCGGTGCCGATCTCGGCCAAGACCGGGCTGAACATCGAGGCGGTGCTCGAGGCGATCGTGACCCGCCTGCCGCCGCCCAAGGGCGACCGGAGCGCGCCGCTCAAGGCGCTGCTGGTGGACAGCTGGTACGACGCCTATCTCGGCGTCGTCGTGCTGGTGCGCATCATCGACGGCGTGCTCAAGAAGGGCATGACCATCCGGATGATGGGCGCGGACGCCGTCCACGGCGTCGACCGGATCGGCGTGTTCCGCCCGAAGATGGCCGAGATCGGCGAGCTCGGCCCCGGCGAGGTCGGCTTCTTCACCGGCTCGATCAAGGAGGTCGCCGACACCCGCGTCGGCGACACGATCACCGAGGACAAGCGCCAGACCACCTCGATGCTGCCGGGCTTCAAGGAAGTCCAGGCGGTGGTGTTCTGTGGGCTGTTCCCGGTGGACGCCGCCGAGTTCGAGAACCTGCGCGCGGCCATGGGCCGGCTCCGGCTCAACGACGCGTCGTTCTCCTACGAGATGGAGAGTTCGGCCGCGCTGGGCTTCGGCTTCCGCTGCGGCTTCCTCGGCCTGCTGCACCTGGAGATCATCCAGGAGCGGCTGGAGCGCGAGTTCAACCTCGACCTGATCTCCACCGCGCCCTCCGTGGTCTACCGGCTGAAGATGCGCGACGGCACGCTCAAGGAGCTGCACAACCCGGCCGACATGCCGGACGTGATGAAGATCGAGCTGATCGAGGAGCCGTGGATCCGCGCCACGATCCTGACGCCGGACGAGTATCTCGGCGGCGTGCTCAAGCTCTGCCAGGACCGCCGCGGCGTCCAGATCGACCTCAACTACGTCGGCAAGCGCGCCATGGTGGTCTACGACCTGCCGCTGAACGAGGTGGTGTTCGATTTCTACGACCGTCTGAAATCGATCTCGAAGGGCTACGCCTCGTTCGACTACCACGTCTCCGACTACCGCGAGGGCGACCTCGTGAAGATGTCGCTGCTGGTCAACGCCGAGCCGGTGGACGCCCTCTCGATGCTGGTCCACCGCACCCGCGCCGAATCGCGCGGCCGGGCCATGTGCGAGAAGCTGAAGGACCTGATCCCGCGGCACCTGTTCCAGATCCCGGTCCAGGCGGCGATCGGCGGCAAGATCATCGCCCGCGAGACGATCAAGGCCCTGTCCAAGGACGTGACCGCCAAGTGCTACGGCGGCGACATCTCGCGCAAGCGCAAGCTGTTGGACAAGCAGAAGGAAGGCAAGAAGAAGATGCGCCAGTTCGGGCGCGTGGAGATCCCGCAGGAGGCGTTTATTGCAGCGCTGAAGATGGATGATTGACGAAAGTTAAAGTCTGAAAGGCGCAGTCCGACAACTACGTAAGGGCGGCTGCGCGTGCGATTCGCATCTGGTCTTTGATCCATTTCCTTGCGGACGGAAGACTCTGGCGAAAATCATCTGCCGCCATAGAGAGCGATTCCCGGGATGTCGCGCGATCCAGATCTTCGGTTGACCAATCATCAAGGAGCCGCTTGGCTAGTTCAAAGCAGGTAGATTTACCCACGCGAAATGCAAGTGTACGCCGAGATGCTTGCAATGCGAGGCTTCGGATCTCATCAAGATCATCAGCGTCTGCAAAATCGTTGATAATTTCATCAGCCATTTTGAAAACAATTGGATAACGACCATTCACGAAAAGAGTTCTCACTTCGTCATGAAATTTAGCAGCTCTCCCACTTAGTCCATGCTCATCAATTGCATCGATTTCGTCCAAAATTTTGATTTCAGGGGCACGCTCAAGGCCGCTTGCTAGGCGGGAAGCGATAGAACCCTCAGGCGCGGTTCTAACGAGTGTCTTTGATGCGCGGGTCGTTACCCGCTTTGAAGGTGGAAGCAGACCATTTGCTTCAGACTCGTCTTGTTCCGACTCGATCGTAGTATTCTCTGGCTCTGACGTGCCTGTAGTATCGCGTAGCGTGCGAAGAGTCGGTTCTGGACTGCGTCTCATGACATTTGTCGGAACACGCAGCTCATCGAGCAAGTCTTGTAAGGCCAATTGCAAATCATTCAAGTCGTCATTGTTGTCAGGCGACTCGCGACGAATGATATCTTTCACCCAATCGGGCATCAATTCCCGGACAAGATATGCGTAATGGTCAGCTGTCAGCGCTGAACGATCGTGGCGCCACATTAACGAGTCTCGGTACTGACTAGGATAGGCAGCGCCGTCAGGGAGCCAAATCTCCACAGTCAAAACTTTTGAACCGAATGGAAGACCAAAAGTCGGCGCTACCGACGACCAGACTTTTTGTGTTCGAAAATCGTAACGCTCTCCGCGGTAGACAAGCGCCAAGAATGTGGTCGAACCAGTTGCTGCATTTACGCGAGCGCTTATGGAATGTCCTGACGTTTCATGCTTTGGGTCGTAAATGTAACGAATCGAAACTGCTGTCGCAGGATCCTTGACGATCTCGTCATTACCAAGCTTTTCCAAAACATCGTCGAGTGTTTTGAGTTCACGAAATCTACCTGTTTCTCCTTTGCCGCCGCCCTTGGTCATGGCGACGTCAATCTTTACTTGTACCCCTAACGAAAAACTGACAAATCGTCGAAATATAGAAGTCGGTATGAAACTCCGATCAACATTTATGCCTTTGCCAATTGGCTCAGCCGTCGTATCGTGCGACGGATCTTGCCCAAGAAGCACAACCTCGGTCCAGTCTTCCGATGTAGATTTTCCATCGTGTATTGCTGCAGCTGTTACGTCGTAGATAGTTTCATAGCTTCCGTCAGGCATCTGCGCAAGGAAACGGACATAAGTACCTTCCTCATCGTCATAACCGATGGTTACCTCGTGGACTAAAGCACCTTTGCACGAACGATAACGAATCCCATGCGGCGATGCGGCGAGACCAGATACTTTAGCTCCTATGCCAAAATTTCCATCGAGAGACATCATTTTATTGACAGAAGAACTGATTTCGGTAGCAACTCTCAGCTCTTTTGCTGACATGCCAATACCAGTATTAAAGAAAGTCAATTTATTAACGCCGCCAATCCCGGTGGGATAAATCTGGATTAAGCGCCGACCAATTGGCGCTAGCGCTGCATTCTCATCCGCATTCTTAAAGAATTCACGTATGAGCGCATTGATTGGCGCCTGCTGAATCAGGCGGTTTATCAAAAATTTTCGATCCCCAATACCAAGTTGCTCCGGTCGCATGTCTGCTTCCTATAGTTTGAAACTATCGGTCGGCTCATTCAACGAGCCGAAGCGTCTTTCGAGATCAGATATAGCGTCTTTCAAAGCTTTGCTGATCTTTTTAACATCGGCCTCGGAAAATTCATAAGCTCGACGATTTGACAAATTTCCGAGCTTTCGGATCGCATCGAGCGCCGCCTGCGTCCGTCCTTCCGCAAGTCTCACAAAGCTTGCGCGCTTTTCGTCATCATTCACGCAATTTCTCCTCGTTAAATTCACATATTTTGTGCGGAAATTTTCCGCAAGGGCTTGATGAATTTTTCTGTGAAATTCGACACGCGGTGGCGCGCGCGAGCGATCGGCTAGCCAGACTGCGGCTATCGAAACGCATGTTGCAAACTGGGAATTGTCAGAAAGCCTGATGGCTGCGAATAACTAGTATCTATCTGGTCAGACTATGTATGTACCAGCATAAATAATATTACATAGGTTTGATTTTCAATGCGGGCACTAACAAAATCAATAGAGGGCTGAGCCAGCCCGATAGAATGTCAGAACATCGTTAAGTAAAACCCTTATAAAATAATTATCTTAGACAAATACTACCCCGGCGGCAGCACGTCGATCTGGATGCCCGCATAATACGTGGCCAGGTTCGCGATGTCGGCATCCGACAGCTCCTTGGCGACCACGTTCATGATCTCGTTCTGCCGCTTGCCGTCGCGGTACTCGCTGAGCGCCTTCACGAGGTAGGGCTCGACCTGCCCGGCGAGGTTCGGCGCTTCCGGCAGCTTCGAGAGGCCGTCCATCCCGTGGCAGGTCTGGCAGGCGCTGGCCTTCTTGCGCCCGAGGGCGGCGTCGCCGGCCTGGGCCGAGAGCGGGGCGAGCAGAGCGGCGAGAAGGAGAAGCGGGCGGATCATCGGCGGGACTCGGCAGACGGTTTCACGAACGGTCGACGCAAGAGGCGTGGGTCCCCTCTCCCGTGCGGGAGAGGGACAGGGTGAGGGATGCGACCTCTCCGGAAGTACCTTGTCCCTCACCCCAACCCTCTCCCGCACGGGAGAGGGGGCGCGCCGCGGCCTTCACAAGCAACCGTTGCCCGCCCGGGGTGAAGGATTCGTGGCGCCTCTCATGAGTAGAGGCGCCAAGTCCCAAAAACCTACTTCTCGTAAGAGATCCGGTAGATCGCCCCGGCGGAATCGTCCGAGACCAGCAGCGAGCCGTCCAGCATCACGGCCACGTCCACCGGGCGGCCGAGATACTCGCCGTCGCCGGTGAGCCAGCCCTCCGCGAAGGGCTTGACCGCGCCGAGCTTCCCGTCCGCGCTCATGGGGGCGAACATCACCCGGGCGCCCACCGGCTCGGTGCGGTTCCAGGAGCCGTGCTCGGCGATGAAGATCCCGCCCTTGTACGAGGCCGGGAATTGCTTGCCGTTGTAGAAGGTCATGCCGAGGTCGGCCGCGTGCGGCGGCAGTTCGGCGACCGGGGCGACCGCGTCGGCGGGCGGGGTCTGGTCCTTGTACTCGACGGTGCGGACCGCGCCGCCACCGTACCAGGGGAAGCCGAAGTTCTCGCCGGCCTTGGTGGCGTGGTTCAGCTCGCCCGGCGGCTTGTCGTCGCCCATGCCGTCGACCTGGTTGTCGGTGAACCAGAGCGACTTGTCGGTGGCGAAATCCATCCCCACCGAGTTGCGGATGCCGGTGGCGAAAACCTCGCGATTCTTGCCGTCGGCATCGATCCGGATGATGCCGCCGATGCCGACCTTCTTGTACAGGTCCATCTTCTCGGCCGGCGGCACGTTGTAGGGCTGGCCGAGCGCGATGTAGGTCTTGCCGTCCGCCCCGACCCGGCAGACCCGGGCGGTGTGGTTGAAGCTCTCTTCCCCAGCAGGGATCAGCGCCCCTTCCTTCACGAGGATGCCGGCGGCAACATCCGGATTCTCATAAAAGAACTCGGCGGCCGGGAAGGCGAGCACGCGGTTCTGCTCAACGATGGTGAGCACGCCGTCCTTCGAGAAGCAGACGCCGTTGGGGATCTTGAACGCGATGCCCGGCGCGAAGGCGCGGACCTCGTCGGCGACCCGGTCCTTGTCGCGGTCGGTGACCGTGTAGACCTTGGTCTTGCGGGTGCCGACGAACAGCACGCCGGCATTCGGGCCGACCGCGATGGCGCGGGCATCCGGCACCACGGCGTAGAGGTCGATCTTGAAGCCCTCGGGCAGCTTGATCTTGCCGAGCGTCTTGCGGATCGCGTCGGCCCGGCGGCCGGTCTGCGGGATCTCGGGGGCGGCCTGGGTGTCGGTGCTGCGGAGGTTCTGCAGCTTCTCCAGGTCGTCGGCCTTGGCCTTGGTCTCGGCCGGCGCCGCACCCTGTGCGAGGGCCGGAGCCACGAGGGCGGGCAGGGCGACGCCCGCCCAGAGCGCGGCGATGAACAGCGATCGCATCGTCTTCAAATCCTCCCGGCCGCCCTTGGGTTCGGACGGTTCCGGATCGGAGATAGACGACGCAAGCGGGCGGGCAAGTTGCGCCGGTGACGCGCGCCCGCAGCTGTCGCGTGTCAGGCGACCTTGCGGGGGACGAGACGCTCGCTGCTCAACGCCGCCTGCACGCCGGATTCGGTGTATTCGGCGTCCTCGTTGACCTGCCAGACATCGTGCCGGCGCCGGCCGCAGAGAATGTTCTCCACGGTCAGCATCGCGGTCATCATCGCGTGGTCCTGGTTGTTGTACTTGTGCATGCCGTTGCGGCCGACGAGGTGCAGGCTCGGGAAGTCCCGCTCCAGCTCGCGCCGCACGGTGACGACGTGGCCGGCATAATCCGCGTCGTAGACCGGATAGGCCTTGGGCTGGCGGACCACGCAGGCATCGACCACGTCGGCCGGGTCGATCAGGCCGATCTGGCCGATCTCGCGCTTGGCGAGCGCCACCAATTCCTCGTCCGAGGCGGTCCAGAGCCCGTCGCCCTCGAAGCAGAAATACTCGAGGCCGAGACACGTATGGTCGTCGTCCGGCACCATCTCGGGCGACCACGAACGGAAGTTCTGGACCCGGCCGACCTGCACGGACGGATCGTGGATGTAGATCCAGTTGTCCGGGAAGTTCTTTTGGGATTTCGCGATGAGGGCGACCGTGAGGAAGTCGCGGTACTTGAGGGACCTCGCGTTGAAGGTGCTGAGCGGGCGCGGGCGGATCGCGTCCACCAGTTCGCGCACCGGCGCCGACGAGATCACGTTCCGGGCCGTGAAGGTCTCGCGGCTGCCGTCGGCGCTGCGGGCCGCCACCGTCCAGATGCCGGTGCCGGCATCGTAGGACAGCGAATCGACGCCGCGGTCGAGGAGCACGCGCCCGCCCTGGGCCTGGACCTTGGCGGCGGCGGCCTCCCACATCATGCCGGGGCCGCGGCGGGGATAGCGGAACGACTCGATCAGCGTCTTGATCACCGGGCCGCCGGCCTTGGGCGCCTTGCGCAGGCCGAGCGAGCGCTTGATGCCGTCGCGGATCGCCGCGCCGAGGTCGAGGCCCTTGATCCGTTGGGCCGCCCAATCGGCCGAGATCGCGTCGCAGGACATGCCCCACACCTTCTCGGTGTAGGTCTTGAAGAAGATCGCGAACAGGCGCTCGCCGAACTGGTTGCGCACCCAGGCGTGGAAGTTCTTCGGGTCGCGCACCGGCCGCATGCGGGCGTACAGGTAGGAGGCCACGCAGGCCGCGCTCGTGAACAGGCCGAGGTTGCGCAGTGCCTCGAACGCCTTGAGCGGATAGGCGTAGTACCGGCCGCGATAGTAGATCCGGGACAGCCGTGGCCGCTCGATGAAGTCGTTGGGCAGGATCTCGTCCCAGAGATCGACCACCGCCTTGGATTTCGAGAAGAACCGGTGTCCGCCGATATCGAACAGGTAGCCGTTGTGCGAGACCGTGCGGGAGATGCCGCCGACCTGCGCCGGATCCCGCTCCAGCACGGTGACCGACCGCCCCTGCTTCGACAGCAGGTAAGCGGCCGTAAGACCCGCCGGCCCCGCGCCGATCACCAGCGTCTCGGTGTGGTGGCTCATCCCCTGCTCCGGCTGCCGTCCCGGCCGGATCGCGGACCGGCTCGCGCGGAGATTGCGGAGGGATGGTTAAGGAACCGCCTCACGGTCGATTGACCGGCCATTAAGCCCGGACGCGCACCATGGCTCCCGCGCTCGCTTTCGGCGCATTCGGAAACCTGAACCGATGCCGCCCGCGGCCGCCGCTTCGCCGGCACGGATCGATCCGCGTACGTTCCTGTGGCTGCTCGTCGTCCTGTCGCTCGCGACGCTGAACGCGCCGCAGGACGTGTGGGACACGATCCGGCACCTGCGTGTGCCCGACACCGACGACGCGATGCGGCTTGTCGAAGTGCGCGACCTGCTGGCCGGCCAGGGCTGGTACGACAACACCCAGTACCGCTTCCTGGGGCCGGACGGCGTGGCGAGCCACTGGTCACGCCTCGTGGACGCGCCGATCGCGGGCCTGATCTGGGCGTTGACGCCCCTGGCCGGGCCCGACCTCGCCACAGGTCTGGCGGCGGCGATCTGGCCGATGCTGCTGTTCGGGCTGTTCTGCACCCTGCTGTACCGGGGCGTGAACGCGCATTTCGGGGGCCGGGCGGCGATCCTGGCGGTGCTCGTGGCGACCCAGACCTTCGGGATCGCGATCCAGTTTCAGGCGGGCCGGGTCGATCACCACAACGTCCAGATCCTGGCGATCCTGGGCCTCGCGTTCTGCGTGATCCGCGGCGGCTTCCGCGCCGGGCTCGTCGGCGGCGGGCTGGCGGCCCTGTCGCTGGC